>JAUYDB010000025.1 GCA_030691985.1 Candidatus Omnitrophota bacterium
TCGCATGTATCGAGGTCTATCAATAGCCTTTTCATAGCATCTTTTTAGCGTATAGCGGATAGCGTTTAGTAAGTCGAACGACTTCTCCTATACGCTAAACGCTACCCGCTATACGCTAAACTTATCGCCCGACTCACCTACTCCCAAATATTCGGCAGCTCTTTGATCTTGTCGTATGTGAAAACAGGGCCGTCTTTACACGCGTAATACGGGCCGATCCTGCAGTGGCCGCACTTCCCCACGCCGCAGGACATATTCTTCTCCATCGACAGGTATATATCTTTGTCCGCAAAACCGAGGTCGAGGAGTTTAAATGTCGCGAACTTCATCATTATAGGCGGCCCGCACACTATGGAAACGGCATTGTTCATGTCGAGATTCAGATCCCTTAATATCGTGGTGACGATCCCCACGCTGCCCTTCCACGTATCGTCTCCGACGTCCACAGTCATCTCTATATCGATATGGGCGGCCCTGGCCTTCCACGAATCTATTTCTTTTTTATATATGATATCTTTAGGCGTCTTCGATCCGTACTTCACGATTATCTTTTTGTAGTCGCCAACGTTATTAAAAAGCGCGTAAAGCAGCGCCCGGAGCGGCGCGAGCCCGACGCCGCCGCCGACAATGAGCACCTCTTTAGACTTGAACAGATCGAGCGGATAGGCCGTTCCGTATGGCCCGCGCACGCCGACGATCCCGCCCTTTTCCATATTGTGCAGGATCTTCGTGACGCGTCCGGCGCTCATTATAGTAAAATCGAGCCTATCCTTAGTATTGTGGTTCGAAGAAGGCGTAAACGGCGCTTCGCCTACGCCGGGGACCGTAACATCCATAAACTGGCCTGCCCTGAAACCTATGCCGCTCTCAGGCCTCAGCGTAAAGGTCTTTATATTCGGAGTCTCGTCGACTATGTCGAGGACCTCGGCGTCTATGTATGCGTATGGATTCGTCATAAAAGTCTGTCGACTGTTTTTAGCGTATAGCTTTCCAGTCTAATCATGCGGCGGCTTGTTCCAGGCGCCCTTTACAAGCCCCTTCAGGACTTCCCTCAAGTCAATACCGCCCGGGCACGCGTCGATGCAGCGGCCGCAGCCGGTGCACGCGAAATAGTTCAACACATTCGGGAAGAACGCGAATTTCTTATCGAACCTGTTGCGAAGCCTTTCGTAAAGATGCCGTCTTGGATTTGCGCCGCCGGCGACCCTGGTAAAGGTTTTATACAGGCAGGCGTCCCAGGACTTGTATCTCTCGGCAAATTGTTTTGATCCCTCATCATGCAACAGGAAACAGTGGCACGTAGGGCAAACGAGATTGCATGCCCCGCATTCTACGCAGGTCGAGGCGAAGTCCTGCCACATCTCTGTTTTATTGTAACTATTTTTAACGGCGTCCTTCAGGCTGCTTGTATACGGGGTGAGCCTTTTGTCTATGAGATCCTTGACCTCTTTGGTTACCCTGTCGCGGTTAGGCTGACGGACATCCGCGCGGGGCTGGCCTATATCCTTAAAGAACATCTTGAAATTGTCAATGATAGAGCTGCCCTTGAGGCTGCCGACTTCTACTATAAAATAATTATCCACGGGGGATAGGCTGAGGTCAAAATATGACTTTGGGTATGGGGCGCCTTCCATGGCAAGGCAGAAACATGTCTCTTTAGCGTAAGTGCAGTCATGGCCTATCAGCAAGGCCCTCTTCCTGCCATCGGCGTAGAGCGGATCTTCTATGCCGCCGCCCAGAAAAACAAAGTCCTGCAGCATAAGGCTCGATAAGTCGCAACCCTTCACACCGGCAAGGATAAGCGGCCTCGCGTCATTCTTAGAGGCGCCTGTGATCTTCTCCCGTACGGGGTTGATGAACGATTTTACGGGCTGGCTCTGCCTGACACCGCCAAGCTCTATAAACTCTTCCTTTTTAGAGTCAAATTCGTCAAAGTACAGCTTGTCGCCCTTCGCGTAAGGGACGAATACCCTGTAATTTTCAGACAGCCTTCCAAAGAGGTCAAAAAGGTCTTTCCTGGTTATAGTGCAGAATTTTTTATCCATGTCACCCGCAAAGTTTAAGTCATTATTTTAACCATATAATGCCATTTGAGTCAATTACAATATTAGCTTGGACAAGCTTGAAATTTTTCAGCCTCGACTCTCTTATAAACACGAGGCCAGAACTCATTGCGATGGGACGGGTCCTGCCGCTTCGCTTGAAATTTTTTAAGCTCCGATTCTCTTATGGACACGAGGCCAGGACCTTTCGCCTAATTTTGCTATCATGAATATTTAGATTTTTATATATTTATTTTGGTTTGTTTTGTTCTTATCTATACGATGCTCTTAATAGTTTTAAGGTAGCGCATCCTTAGCAAAATTCATACGGCTCAAGGCCCGTGGCCTTGTGTCCATGCAGCCAGAAGCTTAAAAAATTCCCTCACTCTCTTCCATGAAATTTTTCATCTCGCGAGGGACAGATACCGACAAGATGAGTGTTGATTGGCCATGTGGCCATGGGGGTTAAGCCGTATAAATTTTGTTAACTACGCACTACCCTGAAACGTTTATGACAGTTATATCCATAGCAGCTGTAAAGCCTAAAATAACAAAACTAAAAGGTTTTATTCCTTGATAACAAAATTAGGCGAGACCCCCTGACCACATGGCCAAGAGTGGCTTGAGCCGGTCAATCTGCTCAATCGGATTGAAATGAAAAATTTTATCTTTTTCTAGCATATCCGCGGCAATTGTTCGCCCGACAGCATTTCGACAATCCGTTTACCGCCCGCGGACGTATTCAGATATACCCGGCCCCGGTAATCCGCGGAAATTTCGCCGATAGCCTTCGCGTCTTTGCCGTCTTTATGCCGGCGCATTGCATTGAGCGCCCTCGCCTCGTCTTCTTTCGCCACTATGACAACCACCCTGCCCTCGCACGCAAGATATAACGGATCGAATCCCAGGAGCTCGGACGCTTCTCGGACGCCATCGCGGATCGGAAGTTCTCCCTCATCAATCGAAATCCCGAAGGGGGCGCCGCGCGCTATTTCATTAAGGGTCGTGGCGAGGCCTCCCCTCGTCGGGTCACGCATGAACCTCACTTTTTTTGATGCCTTAAGCGCCCTGTATATCAAATCGTTGAGCGGCGCCGAATCGGTTTTAACCTTCGTCTTAAATTCAATGCCTTCCCTTTTTGATAACACGCTTATGGCGTGGTCTCCGATCGGCCCGCTTATGATAATCCTGTCGCCCTGCCTGATATTTTCTACCGATAAACCGTCATAATATATTTCGCCTATTCCGCTGGTATTTATGAATATTTTATCGCAGGAACCCTTTTCGACTACCTTCGTATCTCCCGTAACGACATATACGCCCGCCTTTTTTGAGGCGAGCTTTACGGACTTAATTATCTTCTCCAATAAAGCCCTGTCAAAGCCTTCTTCTATTATCAGGGAAAGCGATATGAATAACGGCCTGGCCCCGCAGACCGATAAGTCATTCACCGTTCCGTATACCGCCATGCTTCCGATATCGCCGCCCGGAAAGAATAACGGGTTTACGACATAAGAGTCGGTAGTGAATGCTGTCTTTCTATTGCCTATTTTAAATATGGCGGAATCTTTCTTTTCTCTCAATACGCTATTGCCGAGCTCTTTCAGTATCAGATTATCGACAAGCTCATGCATCAATCTTCCGCCGCTTCCGTGTGATAAAGTTATTTTTTCTACCATACCCTATACCCTATACGCTATACGCTAAACGCTATACAAACATGCCTATCGACCGTATCTATAATACGCCGCGCACGTCCCCTCGCTCGATACCATGCACGCGCCGACAGGATGTTCGGGGCTGCAGACATTCGCGAATAGAGCGCAATCCGAAGGCCTCGAAACGCCCCTTAAGACCTCGCCGCAGATACAGCTTTTATCCTCCTTCGGCGCGCTTATTCCCTTTATTTTGAATCTCAACTCGGCGTTGAAACCGGAATATTTATCCTTTATCTCAAGGCCGCTATCCTTCACCACGCCTATGCCGCGCCACATCGAAGGCGCTTTTCTAAAAACATCTTTGATGCATTTGCGCGCAAGAGCGTTGCCGTTTGCTTCAATTATCCTCGTATATTGCACATCCACTTTCGGCCGGTTTTGCGCTATAAGCATAAGTATGGCCTGCATGATATCGAGCGGTTCAAACCCCGCAATTACGCACCTCCTGCCATATCTCTTCGGCAGGAACTCATATGGCTTCACGCCGATCACTGCGCTGACATGGCCGGGCAGTAAAAAACCGTCTATGTTAAAATCCCTGTCATCGACGAGGGCCTTCAGGGCTTCCGGCATCGTCTTGTGGCCGCAGAGAACCGAATAATTATTAATCTTCCCACGCTTTGCCTCAAGGATAGACCGGGCGACAGTCGGCGCGGTCGTCTCGAATCCAATACCGAGAAAGACGATCTCCTTCTCCGGATTTTTTTTAGCGAGTGACAGCGCGTCCATAGTAGAATAAACGATCCTCACCGCGGCCCCTCCGGCCCTCTCCTTTTCAAGGGTCGAATATGAGCCCGGCACGCGCAGCATATCGCCGAATGTCGCGATAACGACATCCTTAATACCGGCAAGCGCTATCGCCTTATCAATAAAGCCATTGGGCGTTACGCAAACCGGGCATCCCGGGCCGGAGATAAGGTTGATATTCGCGGGCAATATGTCTTTCAGGCCGAACCTGAATATGCTCATCGTGTGCGTTCCACACACCTCCATGATACGATATGCGCGATCCCTAGTGACCGTCATGCGGATACGCCCGGCCACCTTCTCAATCAATCGCCTGTCCCTGAACTCGTCAACGTATTTCACGCCCCTCCCTTTCAACCCAAAGCGCGAGAGAAATTTTATGGATCCTACCGCTTCGCTTGAAATTTTTTAAGCCTCGATTCTCTTATGGACACCAGGCCAGGACCTTTCGCCTAATTTTGCTATCATGGATATTTAGATGTATGTATTTATTTCGGTTATCTTTGTTCTTGTCTATACGATGCTCTTAATAGTTTTAAGGTA
>JAUYDB010000116.1 GCA_030691985.1 Candidatus Omnitrophota bacterium
AAGAGAATTATGGTATTCCTCTGGAGCTGGAGATAAAATTACTATGAAAGTGTCAAAGTTTGGCAGGGTTGGGGTGCTGGCAGGAGGGCCGTCTAACGAAAGGGAAATAAGTTTAAGATCCGGTAAAGCGGTGCATGAAGCGCTTATACAGGAAAGGGTCAACTCTATCTTTATCGATGTGCGTGATGATATCAGGAGTGTGATCAGGGATTATAAGATGGACGTCGCGTTTATTGCCTTGCACGGCAGGTTCGGAGAGGATGGAACCCTCCAGGGCATACTGGAAGAGGCGGGCATACCCTATACCGGCTCAGGCAAAATTGCGTCGAGACTTGCCATTGATAAGATAGCGTCAAAAAAGTTATTTATAGAAAAGGCAATACCGGTCCCGAGGTATATAGCCTTTGAGAAAGATGAACTGTCTTTCGGCATCAGACGATTGGAAGACGCTTTCTTTTTGGGCCTGCCAATAGTAGTAAAACCGCAGCTTGAGGGGTCGAGTATAGGGCTTTCCATTGTCAGGCAGAAATCCGATTTAACAGATGCCGTGGAAAAAGCCTTTGAATATGGAGAAAGGGCGATAATCGAAGAGTATATAGACGGAAGAGAATTGACTGTAGGGATTCTTGATGATGAGCCTTTGCCTGTAATAGAGATAGTTGCCAGAGAAAGGGTGTATGACTATAAGGCAAAATACACAGATCCTGAGACGAAGTATATCTGCCCCGCGCCGATAGATACGGCCATATTTGAGAAGGCCAAGGAATTTGGGATGCTTTCGCATAAGGCATTAGGATGCATATCGTTCTCAAGGATAGATATGATGATGGATGCTGAAGGGGATCTTTTCGTGTTGGAGGTTAATACGATACCGGGCATGACCGAACGCAGCCTCCTTCCGAAGGCCGCTCAGGCGATCGGCTTGAATTTTAGCCAATTATGTATTAAACTTATCGAGAACGTATTCAAAATAGGAAAGGTATAGGCCTTTGGCCGATAACTGACGATGAAGAGGCGGAAGAGAACCGGGAAATTCAAATTATCATCACTCGCTAAAGAGATCGGAAGTTTTGTATTAAAGAGGAGCGCCGGCGTTATAGTTATATGCGTTTTTATTTTTGCGGCGTTTTTTTTGGCCAGGTCATTTCTTTACAGGTCCGGCTATTTCAGGCTTAAAGTTGTCGAGACGAGAAGCGTCTTTTTGGACCAGGCCGCCGTATTGTCCTTAAACGATCAACTCCTTAAACTATATAAAGGCGATAACGTATTCAGTATAAACCTGAAGGCAATCGCCCAATCCATAAGACGTTCTTACCCTGACGCCAGGGAGGTTGTGGCCAGAATTATTATGCCGGACAGGCTTCTCGTGAACCTTAAATTCACCAAGCCGATCGCTCTTGTTCGCGGCGGAAGGATTTATCCCATAGATGAAGACGGCATGGTGCTTCCGAGCATGGACACAGGTTCTTTGAAGGGGCTGCCGGTAATAGAGGGCGCAGGCATCAGGTATGATGAAAAAAGGAACAGGCAGAGTTCGTCCGGGAATCTAAAACATGCCCTGGAGTTATTGAAAGAGATAAAAAAATCGAAATTTCTGACCGAATGCGGCATCGTCTCAGTTGACGCGAGGGACTTGAGCGGCATGACCTTCTATATGTCTAACGCCCTGGAAGTCAGGATAGGATATGAGAATTTTAGAGACAGGCTCGAGTCTCTTGAAAAGACTTTGAAGGACCCCAGGATTGCGATAGACAGGATAAAATACATAGACGTCCGGTTTAAAGATGTGGTAATAGGCCCAAAATGAAGAGACATGCTTTAATAACAGGATTGGATATAGGGTCATCAAAAGTCGCGGCAGTTGTCGCGCGCCTTAACGATGACGGCGCGCTTAACATTATCGCGCATACTACCCAGCCCTCAAAAGGAATCTCGAAAGGCGCTTATGCCGATTTGGACGCGGCAGTGGATTGTGTATCAAAGGCCATGGAGAAACTGCGAAAGAAAATTTCCAGAAATATAGGAGATATCTATGTCAATATAAGCGGCCAGACCGTTAAGGGTGAAAGGTCAAAAGGGATGGTTGCCTTATCGCTTCGGGGCCGAGAGGTGACAGGGCAGGATATCGATAAGTGCGTCGATGCGGCAAGCACGATAAAACTGCCCTTCGGCAGGGAGATAATCCACAGGATAGTCCGTAATTTTTCAGTTGACGACGAAGCGCCGATAAAAAACCCGATAGGCCTGTATGCCTCGAGGCTGGGCTGCGAGGTATATATAATAAGTTCGAGCACCAATCATATCCAGAATATATATAAATGTGTGAACCTGGCGGGGTACGATGTAAAAGAGCTGGTCTTTACGGGTATAGCCGATGGCTCTGCCCTTTTGAGCAAAGAGGAGAAAGATGCCCGGGTCTTCATTATCGATATGGGAGCCGCCTTGACAGAGGTTTCGCTCTTTGCCGGGGGATCGCTCGCCGAGGTAGAGATAGCGCCGGTGGGGGTGGAGAGCTTAAAAGATGATTTTAGAAATGACACCGAGTTGAATAATCTATTATCAGGCATAAACTCAAGAATCGCAAAAGAGAAACCGTTCTCCGTAGCCGTTACCGGAGGCATCGCATTTAAAGA
>JAUYDB010000303.1 GCA_030691985.1 Candidatus Omnitrophota bacterium
CATATGTACTTCTCGATTCGCGACGCGGGCGCGACGCTGAAATGCGCGATGTTCAAGCGCGCCAACGAGAAACTGAAGTTTAAGCCTAAGGACGGCATGAAGGTAATCTGTTTCGGCTCTGTCAGCGTTTACGAAGCGCGCGGAGATTATCAGCTGATAATCGGGGAGATTGAGCCGAAAGGGATAGGGGCGCTGCAGCTGCAGTTTCAGCAGCTGAAAGAAGCCCTCGCGAAAGAGGGGCTGTTCAGCGACGCGCATAAGGTTCCGATCCCGTTTCTTCCGACGAGGATAGGCGTGGTGACGAGCCCGACGGGCGCCGCCATTCGCGATATATTAAATATAGCAAGGAGAAGATTTTCGAACATCGAGATAATCATAAATCCTGTCAGGGTCCAAGGCGAAGGCGCTAAAGATGAAATCGCCGCCGCCATAAGGCAATTCAATAAATTAAAGAATATAGACGTCATGATAGTCGCCAGAGGAGGCGGAAGCATGGAGGACCTCTGGCCTTTTAATGAAGAGGTAGTCGCGCGCGCCATATACGAATCGGACCTTCCCGTAATAAGCGCGGTGGGGCATGAGATAGATTATACCATATCGGACTTTGTCGCTGATTTCAGGGCCCCGACGCCATCGGCAGCCGCGGAGCAAGTCATCCCCAGGAAGGAAGACCTGGCAAATCTTATCAGTACTTCTGCGACGAGGCTTAAAAACGCTTTTTTTGGCAAGATCGAAATTTTAACCGAAAGGCTTGCCCAGTTAAAAGACAGCTATATTCTTCGACAGCCGTTAAATTTAGTGCTGCAGTACGAACAGAAGATAGATGGCCTGCGGGAAGACCTTGCGATAAGGTTAAAACATGTTGTGAAGCTGCGAGGCGAGAATTTTAACCTTCTTGCGGGAAAACTCGAGGCCTTAAGCCCGCTTTCGATATTGAACCGCGGGTACAGCATAACGACGAAACTCAGTATCGTTATGAAAGACGCGGCCGATTTGAAGAAGGATGACGTTGTCGAGACGCGGCTGGGGAAGGGTAGTTTCAGGAGCAGGGTGGAGAGCGTAGGATAGTCGAAAACTCATGTTTAGCGGTTAGCGTATAGCGTATAGCGTGTAGCGTATAGTAAGTCGTAAGGCTTTCCTATACGCTAAACGCTATACGCTAAAAGTGTCGTATAACTGCTACTATAGCGAGGCAAAAATGGCAGAGATGAAATTTGAAGAGGGATTGAAGAAATTGGAGAAGATCGTCGGAGAATTGGAGGACGGAGCAATTTCGCTTGACGAAGCGCTCGAAAAGTACGAGGAGGGCATACGGCTTTCCAAGCAGTGCGCCAAAAGGCTGGAAGCGGCAAAAAAGAAAGTCGAGATACTTTTGAAATCCGAAGACGGCTCAATAGAGCTTCGGCCTTTTGACGAGAAGACGGCCGAGGAGGAGAAGGGGCAGGAGACGAGGAAGAAGAGGGAGTAAGCCCCATTCGTAGTCCGTCGTCCGTATTTTACGGTAAATGGACTACGGATTACGGACAACAAGACTTGCTATACCGAGATGGAAATGATGGCGAATTTTAAAGAGTATCTTGATAAGCGCAGACAATTGATCGATAAGGCGCTCGACAGCTTTCTTCCCGGCGGGAACGAAAGGCCTAAAACCATACATAAAGCGATGAGGTATGGCGTATTCTCCGGTGGAAAGAGAATACGCCCTATCGTTGCGGCGGAGGCATGCAAGGTGTGCGGGGGATTGCTCAAAGACGCGCTTGCCATAGGGTGCGCCATAGAACTTGTGCATGCCCATTCTTTGATACACGACGACCTGCCTTCGATGGACGACGATGATTATAGGCGCGGCAAGCCCGCCTGCCATAAGGTGTTCGGAGAGGCAAACGCGATTCTTGCGGGAGACGCGCTTCTCGCTCTGGCGTTCAATGCGCTGGCAAGAGGCCTGCCGCCGAAAGTCGGGATCGGAATAATAAGAGAATTGTCAGAGGCGATAGGCACCAGGGGCATGATCGGCGGGCAGGCGGTGGATCTCGAATTTAAAAATCGAAAAAAAGATAGAAAGCTTTTGGATTATATAAACCGCCTCAAGACATCCATGTTGTTTGAGATATCGGCAAAACATGGCGCGATCGCGGCCTGTGCGGGCAAACAAAAAGTCAACAGAATGGCCGATTATGGCAAAAACCTGGGCATATTATTTCAAATCACGGACGACATTCTCGATGGAGAATATAAGGCCGAAAAGCGCGCAGCAACCAAAGCCGTCCGGCAGGCGAGGCTCTCGGCAGGGATAGCTAAAAGGGCGCTTAAAATTTTTGGCAGCTCGGCGAAGAGGCTGGCCGAGATTGTAGATTACGTTTTAGAAAGGGCGGTATAATACGGTAATGGAACGCCTGATAGATCGCATAAAAGACACGCCTGATTTACGGCGCTTGAACCTTACGGATTTATCAAAGGTTGCAGGCGAGGTCAGGGACGAGATACTGAAGACCGTTTCCGAGACCGGAGGGCACCTGGCCTCAAGCCTGGGCGCGGTGGAACTCGCGATAGCCCTGCACTACTCTTTTAATACGCCGAAAGATATTATCATTTGGGACGTCGGGCATCAGACATACGCGCATAAGATAGTTACCGGACGGGCGAAGAGTTTTTGCACGCTGAGACAGCTGGGAGGATTAAGCGGTTTTCCTAATAGAGAGGAAAGCCCCGAATATGATATATTCACGTCCGGCCATAGCTCCACATCCATCTCAACGGCCCTGGGGCTCGTTACCGCGCGCGACCTTAAGAAAGAGGGCCATAAGATAATAGCGGTGATCGGCGATGCCGCGCTCGCGGGCGGCATGGCATTCGAGGCATTGAACCATGCCGGGCATGCAGATAAAGATATGATAGTTATCTTGAATGACAATGAGCGCTCCATATCTCAAAGCGTCGGCGCGTTGAGCAAATATTTAAACAGGATTATAACAAACCCAGCATATAACAGAATACGCCAGGATGTCGAGAGGTTGTTAAAACGCATACCGCGTTTCGGATTCCGGGCATACAGGGCGGCCCGCAAGCTCGAGGAGGGGTTAAAAAACCTTCTTATCCCCGGAATGATCTTTGAAGAGATGGGCTTCAGGTATTTCGGCCCGATAGACGGACACAACATAGCGCGGATGGTGGCCACTTTCAGGAATCTGAAGCATTTAAATGAGCCGATAATCATTCATATCGTAACAAAAAAGGGGAAGGGGTACAGGTTCGCCGAAGAAGACCCGCTCTCCTTTCACGGCACCGGAGCGTTTGATTTAACTACTGGCAATAAGAAAAACTCGGACGAATCTCTGACTTTTACCGAAGCCTTTGGCGATAAGATGGTGGAACTTGCCGCGAGAGATGATCGCGTAATAGGCATAACGGCCGCGATGGTTGACGGTACGGGCCTCAATGAATTTTCAAAACAGTTTCCGGGCCGGTTTTTCGATGTCGGCATAGCGGAAGAACACGCGGTCGGCTTTGGAGCCGGCCTTGCAAAAGGGGGCTTCAGGCCTGTCGTGGCGGTATATTCGACATTCTTGCAAAGAGGCTACGATCAGATAATACATGATGTGTGCCTTCAGAAACTCCCAGTCATCTTCTGTCTTGACAGGGCCGGTCTCGTCGGAGAAGATGGCCCGACGCATCACGGCGTGTTCGACATAGCGTACCTGCGGCATATACCGAATATCACTTTTATGGCGCCCTCCACCCCTGCGGAGCTCAAGGGAATGCTGGATTTCGCGCTGACGCTTGACGGGCCTGCCGCTATCCGTTATCCCAAGGGTTCGACATTTATGCCGCCCTCGCTGTCCGGCGCGCCGATCGGCCTTGGCAGGGGCGAAATTATCAAGGCGGGCAAAGACCTCGCGATCATCTCGATTGGAAGCATGGCAGGCAC
>JAUYDB010000141.1 GCA_030691985.1 Candidatus Omnitrophota bacterium
GGCATTAAAACTAAATACGCTGCCCTCGGGGGTAGTTATGCTCTCTACCCTGCCCTCTCGTATAAGCTGAAGGGTAGAATCGGGGTAACGAATATCGGCCTCGATCAAGTTATTGCCGGCATCGAGGGTTATATTGCCTATTACGGTACCGTCCTTCTTGCGGATGGAGGTTATGGTACTTCCCCGATAATAGACGATGTCGCCTTTGGAGGTGGTAAAAGAGGAGGCGCCGTCATTAAGTAAAACCTGCTCAGACTGCGGTGCATACGGCATTGGCTCGCCGCTAAATCCGCCCTGCGGGCCTTTTAAAGGTAGGGGCTCGTCAGTCATCGAGGTTTCGTCAATAGTCGCAACGGTGCCGGAATTCGGATCGAATACAAAATTCTCTATGTTCTGATTCAGATCGATCAGCGCTTCATGCGATGCCTGCTGATACTGTATATACTGGGGAGCGAATGTCTGGGACTGCTCCGTATTCAGGCGATCGAGCGAGCTATCCAGAAAATCTCCCGCCCACGAGATCTGCTGCCATAAAAAAACGCAGGCCATTAAGCCTGCGATCGCCTTATAGATTATCCTCACCTTCTTTGGCCATGTCATAAAGGCCTCCTTAAATGGGTTGTCATATTTATAGGCTAACTCCAAATAGCGCATTCGTCAATCTTTTCTGCGATAGATGCAATATATACAAAAATATACCATACAATTTTACTTTTGTCAAATATTTTTTAATCTTTTATCAAATAAAATAGCCCAAACATAGAGCAGGTTTATACCTGCTCTATTATCTATATCCTCTTTACGGTGAGGTCCCAGCTGGCGCTATATTCGCGGATGATTAGTTACACCTTCGAACTGTCACTTAAAACGCGTTGTTCCTATTATGATTATTGCTGTTGGCAACGATATTGCCTTTTTCGTAAGCCAAAAGGAATGCGCTTACTATTATCGGATCGAACTGAACGCCTGCGCAGCGCTTCAGTTCCTGAATGGCCTCTTCGAAATTCTTGTGCTTCCGGTATGGCCTGCTCGTCGTAATAGCATCAAAGGCGTCGGCAACGGCTATGATACGCGCGATGAACGGTATGGCATTGCCTTTCAAGCCGTCCGGATAACCTGATCCGTCAAAACATTCCTGATGATGCCGCACTTCCTTCACAATATCGCCCAGCTCTTTAATCGGGCTGAGGATCGTCGCGCCTATTATAGAGTGCTTTTTGATCTCCTCGAACTCCTCGGGGGTGAGCTGGCTGTGCTTATTGAGTATGTGGTCGGGGATGCCGATCTTTCCTATGTCATGCAGGAGCGCCGCGATCTGAAGGGTCTCGCGAAAATTCTTATAGCTCGCCAGCTCGGGAACGCCCTCGAGCTCTTTCGCGATCGCCCGGCAATAGTTGGTCACGCGCTCCGTGTGGCCGTGCGTATATGGATCGCGCGCGTCTATGGCGGCGGCGAGCGCGATAGCAGTGTGTATAAATATCCTGTGCTCTCTCACGTAAAGCCCTTTTATCTCCTCGATCTTCTGCTGCAGGTTTTCGATGAGCAAGGCGTTGGCGATGGCCATGGCCGCGTCGTTGGCGAGCGTCACAAAGAACCCCATCTCCTCCCTGCTGAAATTTTCGCCTGATATCTTCTCTCCCAGGACCATGATCCCCAGAAGGTCGCGTTTGAAATAACACGGGACGCACAGGCTCGCCTTGATAAGGTCCATCTGCCGCTTTATAAGAAGCAGTCTATCGTAAAGGTCGGGCTGTTTTTCGAGGATATCGCGGTTCCTGAGGCTCGTCATTATATCTTCATACCGCAATATGCCGGTTTCAGAAATAAGATAGCTCTGTTTTTCGCTGAACGCGCTGATGAGCGGATTGTCGATGGGCAGACGTATGAATCCAATGGGTATTTTGACGCCTTCAGACCCCTTTGAATCTATTAAAATATATGAACGATTATCTTCCTTGAATAAGAGAACCGCTGTGTGCGTAACTTTAAGCTGCTCGTCGATGATCTTCACTATCATTTTTATTAGATGTTCCGGTTTCTTGAACCGGATCATGGTGCGCGACGCGTTCTCTAAAAATTGCTGATAGTCGTACTTAGGCATGCCGTTCTCGTCGAATGTGCCGCCTCTAATATTGGGATTGCGCTCGACAGGCAATATGGCGCCCTCGCTGTTCGTCAGCTTATTGACGACCCAGTCCTGCAGCTTTGACCAGCTTGGCGCTTTTTTGGGCGGCATCATAGGCTCACCTGCATGATCTTCTCCACCGTCTGCTCGAGGTGATCGAGGATGAGCGGCTTTGTGATATATTCACACGCTCCGAGCTTGCAGGCCTCAGAGATCTTATCCTGGTCATCAAGCGCGGTTACCATGATAACCTTCTGGTTTTTGTTCATCTCTTTAATATGCTTTAAGGTGGCTATGCCGTCCATCCCCTTCATCTTTATATCTAATAGCACCAGTTCAGGGCTTTCCTTTTTTGTTATCTCGAGCGCCTGCTCGCCGTCCGCCGCTGTCAGGACCTCGTATCCGCGTTCCTGGAAGAAATTCTTCACAAATTCGCAAATATCCTGTTCGTCATCAACGATCAGTATTTTCTGCATCTTCACCCTTTAATTTTAAAGAAACCAGAGGCCAGTAACCAGATACCAGAATAAGTCATGAAACTCAATCTGGTTTCTATTGAGTTTTGTGAGGCCTGTTATTGTGCACACGCTTTATTGATCGCTTCCTCCAGATCACGCAACGATGATAACGGCTTATCGAAACAGGTGTAGGCGCCCATTTTGAGGAGCCGCGCCTTTGTCTTCCCGCCGTCGTCGTATGCGGTGATAAAAATAACTTTCGGCGACGGCTCCATCGACTTCAGAAGCTTCAGGACCTCGTCCCCATCAATCCCCGGCATTTTCAAATCCATCAGAACGATGTCGGGCTTCTTCTCTTTTATTATCTCGATGCCTTTCGCTCCGCGCAGCGCCACCTCTATATCGTATCCGCGCAGGCCGAAATAATCCCGCAGCATGTCGATAAATTCAACCTCGTCATCAACCGCCACTATTCGTGGTTTTGGCATATATTACCTAATCCTTCGCTTTTTGCGTTTCTGCCTCTTCTTTTATTTTTGCCCGTCTGGCCAATTCCTGCGCTACCTCAGCCGATGGAAACTCAAGCGCGAAAGTCGTCCCCGCGCCGACTTTCGTCTCTTTAAGATATATCCTTCCACCGTTCTTTTCGATCACCTGGCGCACTATGAAAAGCCCCAAACCCGTCCCCTTGCCCGGATCTTTCGTCGTAAAGAATGGATTAAATAATTCCTTTATCTTGTCCTGCGGGATCCCTGAACCGCTATCCTGAATTTCTATGAACACCCTGCCCCTGTCCCCTTTTGCCCTTATCGTGATCTTGCCCTTTTCACCTATCGCCTGTCCGGCGTTGCGTATAAGGTTAAAAAGGACTTCCTGAAATTGTTTTTTATCTACAAATACATTCGATAAATCCTTTTCGATATGTTTTTCGAACTCAATCTTTTCTAATTTCAGCTCGTAACCTACCAGGCCGAAAACTTCTTTGACCTCTTTCGCGATATCAACCACTTCCGCTTCGCCCTTGGCGGGTTTCGCGAAACCGGATAGCTTCTTTGTAATGGCCGTCGCCCTGTCTGTCTCTTTAATGACTTTTACCATAATCCCTTTTGCCATAGTCAAAAGTTCATCATTGCTTTTATTGTCATATAAGCCGTCTTTTATATTCAACAAAAATGCCTCGCACTGGCCGCGGGCAATGCCAAGAGGATTGCAGATCTCGTGATTTATTCCTGCCGAGAGCGTCCCTATGACCGCCATTTTTTCGTTCTGCGCCGCTTCCGCCTGTGTCTTGCCGAGCTCCACGAATAACTGAGCGTTTGAAATAGCTATGGCAAGGGTCCTCGCCAAGGGCAGGAGCATGTCAAGGTCATCCCGGGTATAGCCTTCATCCGACTTCTTCTTCCCCAGAGACAATACCCCTACGACTTCATCATGCATTACCATGGGGATTATCAACTCCGCATTCAGCTTGTCTATAATATCCTCAATCGAACTCGGTATGGCCAGTTTCTTCATATGAAGCTCGCTTATCAGGAGATATCCGTGCGTTTCTTCCATAAACGTAACTATGCCGTCGGGCCGAATGAGGGTAACTGACGGATCTTTAATATTATGAGAAGCCATGACGTCAAACTGCTGTTTTTCATCGTCAAATAAAAGGACAGCGCAGGATTTAAGTTTTATGATATCGTCAAGCTTATCAACCGTAAGATTTACAAGGTTATCTAAGTTTAAAACCGTCAAAACCTCCGCCGTAAATGTCTTGAGCAGTTCCTTATAGTCATATTTCTTCTGGAAGAGGTATCTGTCGGTAACGTTGATGAGGAAGTTCTCGATTCTTCGCATGGTAAGGATGATAACTAACCCGCTTATGGCAAGACCTATAAGACGCCCGCCAAAGCCTGCGCTTCTTAGTATATAATCCTGGATAAGCAGGGTAGGCAAAATCAATGCCGCGAAAACAGACGCCGAGAGCCCTGCAAAGACAAGGGTCTTCTTTATGATTACTTCGATATTAAGAAGTCTGTGACGAAATATGGCATAAGTCATTATCCCGCAGTATACTAGCACTAACAATTGTGCATAAGGATAAATATCTATGCCAAACACTGGAAAAAAATGAGAAGTTCCGCCCCACATACCCACTAGATAGGCTACCGAATAGAATCGATAGGATATCCTATCTTTTGGCACAGCTTTGAGATAGGCTTTTATTATTAGAAATGTTATATATACACCTATCGCTACCCATGCTATGCAATATATTGGATAAATAATTGTTTCGGGCTCCATATAATAAATGCTATTAAAGGCAATCCTCATCTTTATGCCTAGTAAATTTAAGAAGAACAGAACTGGCAGGGATATTGCTAATGAATATGCGATAATCAAAACACCTTTCTGCGATATATTATTAAGAAGAAGGGCATGATGTAAAAGAAGCGCTATTACAAAAAACGCGCCTATATGCGCTATTTTCCACCAGAATAAGGCACAAGTCGGCGTTTTTGATAACCCTACAAATCCCAAACCTAAGCCCCATATTGCAATCGATAAATTCTGTAAACCGAAAGTTAAATGCAGCCTATTTGTTCCGTATTTCAAAATAAGGATACCCAGAAATAAGCACGTGAAAAATAATGAAAATCCAATAAATGAAAACGGAGTCATGAATTTTCCCTTATCTTTTTAAATAATACAACGCCATCAAAACCTGCAAACCCGCATGACATTTTAGCAATTATATTTATTTTCTTTTTTACATTTTCCTTAGCTATGTTCAAATTTAAGATTTTGTTTTCGTTTTCACAGTTTAAAGTAGCAGGTATTATTTCATTTTCCATTGATATTAAAGATATGGATGTCTCTAATAGGGCGCTGCCACCTAAGTTATGCCCAACAAGCGGTTTAAATGCACTAATTAACGGCTTGTTTTTATTAAATATTCTGTTAATGATATTTGCTTCATGAGTATCGGTAACTTTTATTCCTACGCCATGGGGATTCACAAAATCAATTTCATCATTTCTTACTCTAGAGACATCTAATGCTTTTTTAAAAGATCTTTCATAAAAATTACTTGTAATATCCGGTACTGTTATCTTCCATCCTTCTAGAGAAAATCCGCCACCTAAATATTCAGCGTATATTTTAGCACCTCGTGCTTTAGCATATTCCATGTCTTCTAAAACTATCGCTGCTCCACCATCTCCGAAAACTATACCATTCGAATCATTAGCAAAAGGCCTCGCACACCCATCCTCAGCATAGAGACCTTTCTTTTTAAACCACAGGTACTTGTATATTTTGGTTGGATTATCGACAGCTGCAACTATAACAGCAGATGAAACACCAGCTTTTATCTGTCGCGCCGCAGCTTCTATCGCAAATAACCCTGATGCGCAGGCATTATTTATAAATATGGAATATCCATGAATATCAAAAACCTTTGCAACAGAGAATAGATATGAGAAAGTCTGAAGATTATAGCCCCTGTCTTCACAACCCTGATCATAGAGGTCTTTCGCTAATTTTAACTTAGTTATCTTTGTTCTTTTATTTTTTTCAAAAAAATTATACGCTGAATCTACCAGTTCTTCAAAAAAAATCTCAATCCCAGGATTCTCGTGAGTAATCACTAAGCCGATTTCATTAGCCGTTGTATCATATTGTAACTTGCTATCGTCGATTGCAAGTTTCACGACCGCTAAAAAATAGTAGAGGTCAATATCTTCTTTTTTAGTAGTTCTAATTTCCTTTATAAACCCAAAATTTTTGGCAGGTAAATTAAAATCCTCTATATCAAAATTGCGCATTTTATGCAGATAGAATTCTCCCCACTTTTCCCCATGAATCGAATATTCTTCTTTAACAATATTTAACCGTTTATTCAAAATTGAATTCCATATCTGGCCACATCCAATACCCATAGAAGAAATAGCCCCAATTCCTGTCACAACTACTTTTTTTGTCATTGTTTTTTTTGGTTTAATAAGTTATAAACCCTGTCTGTAGATAGAAGCACGCCGGCAACGCCTCCTCCTATTTTGGTCCAATGGCTTGATAAAAACAGATTTTTAATGGGTGTTGTAGGACTCATAAATTTTATTTCTTCAAGAAGCGATCTTTTACTCCATCCATAAACAGAGCCTTTACTATTCCCCGTATACCTTTCCATAGTTAATGGTGTAGCTGCTATTTTTACGTCAATATATTTGTATACGTCGGGTAATATCTTGCTACATCTTTTTAATATCACGTCTATTGTCTCTTCTTTCTTCTTCGCGTATTCTGCCCTTGAAAGCTTTCGCCAGTAATCGTATTCTGACAATGCCCCTATTGAGATAACAGAATGTCCTTTCTTACAAAATACATTTGCTAAATTGGAACAGATTGTAATAACATATGGAGTCTTTTCAAATTCATTCTTAATAGAAGCCTCATACATCGCATCCATGTCATATCTGGGATTTAAGAAGATTTCGTAGTCTTTGATTCCTAAATCCCTAACATCAATATTAAGCCCTAAATAAATCTTAAAGGCTGAGATCGAAATAGCATTTTTCTTGAGGCAATCCAAATATAATTTTATATCTTTATTGTTACCATTTTCTATCATTTCGAATGTGTTAAAAACGTCTATATTAGATATGAAAATATCTGCTCCTAATCTATTTCCGTTTTTAAGCTCTACGGCCACTATCTTATCACCCTTTGCTTGTAATCTGAAAACTTCGCTGTCACCCAAAACATCACTCCCATTCTTTTTTATGGAAGAGATCATATTTTTTATTATACTTACCATTCCAGTGTCTGGAAAATAGCTACCGTTGACAGTATAATCATACCAAATATACGAAAAGGTCGTCGCGGCGAGTTTACCTGGTGGCAATCCCCTATATAGCCAATACTGAGCGATTATTGCTTTTAACCTGTCGTCTTTAATAAATCTGTTTAATAAATATTTCAAAGAACGCCTTCCGTATTTCAATATAAACGGGCTCCTTTTCAACGATTTCTCTATGTGAAATCTCTTCGTTTCCGTATAAAGCGATTTCATTACATCGAAAATATCCGTAATATTTTCTTCTTCTTTTGGAAATAGCGAAAACAGCATTCTCTTGTAACCATCTAAATTCTTCTGCGGAACTGTTATGTCATAATCAGGAAAAATTGTTCTATAAAGATATTTTGGCTGAGTTATTCTAATTCCTTTTAAAGCATCGGCTTTTTCTAAAATTGTATATACGGGATTATTTTTATATAAGCCATTGATCGTATGGACTGCTGATTCAAATTCGAATTCGCCTTTCTTAAAATCGGAACAATACCCGCCAAAGGTGCTATTCTTCTCTAAAATAAGAACCTTCATATTTTTTGATAAGAGACTCCCTATCGATAGTCCACCAATCCCTCCTCCTATAATTATAACATTATATTTTTTTCTTACCATATATTAGCCACCGCCGCCACAAGCTTGCGATCTTTTAAAATAATAGCTTTTGTTGGACATTCTACTCGGCAGATACCGCAACCGTAGCACCTTTTTGGATTGACCCTTGCCTTTTTTGATTTGCTGACAAATTCCATTGCATCAAATTGGCAAAGCTTCATACACTTTTTACATCCTATACATAGATCAGGCGATACTTCGGCCACGTATTCGGCGCGGAAGGTAAAAGGCGTTTTGTCTTTTATCATTTTCATTGGTATACATCCCGAAGACAAATCACAATTACATAGTATACCGACAAAGGGCGCTTTAATAGCCCAAATAGTATGAATCATGCCTCTTGTCTCACATTCTTTCATAAAATTCAAAGTCCATTCCTTATCGACTCTTTCAAACTTTGCAACATCTGGCCCGCCAAAATATGACTGGTCAATTATCTCTGTTATGCCTAGTTGACGAGAATCTAGACTTATTAAAAAACACAATCTATGTTCTTTACCCTTTAGTATCTTCCGACATACGCACGGTACCCTCGTTATGGAATTAGTAAATTCTAATATTCTCTCAATATCCTCTATTGGTATTACCTGACTCCAATGCTCATACAAAAAAATACGTTTTATGACAGCATTTAACACTGGACGTGTAAAGGGAATTCGTAGCGATAAAGTTTCGATAAGTTTCGAATATTTCTCATAATTTCTATTTATCCAATTCCAATGATCTCCCACAAACTTTTTCCGATTAATATCACTTAAAAGGTCATGGCTGTAATTCTTGACGTTAAGATACCATTTTTTACCTTCGCCATGTTTAACGCAAAATTCGCACATTATTTTTTCCTAATGCTAAACTACCACAAATTGGCGGCCTCAGGCATTAACTGACGATCTTCTAACAATATTGCATTGTTTTTGCATACTGCTCTGCAAATACCACAACCATAGCAGCTTGTTGCATCTATTTTTGCCTTCTTATTTTTAAAATCAAATTCGATCGAATTAAAAGGGCATATTTTTATGCACTCCCTGCAACCAATGCATATATCCTTTACCGCCTTGGCAATATATTCCGAGCGAAATATAGGCGGAGTAACTTCTCTATACATTTTCATCGGTATGCATCCTGTTGCAAAATCACAATTACAAAGCGCGCCGGTAAACGGCGCATTGAACGTCCATATTGTATGAATTCTGCCGCTTTTTTCATTTTCTCGAATAAAATCCATAGCCCATCTTTTATCAACTTTCTCAAATTTAGCCACATCGGGTCCGCCTAAAAATGATTGATCTACAATATCGGCTATGCCAATTTTGTTCGCATTAATACTTAACAAAAAACATAATCGCGCTTCTTTCCCCGTTGTAATCTTTCGACAAGCACAGGGTATTCTTGTTATAGAGTTAGTAAAACTTAATATTTTTTCTACATCCTCGATTAGTATTACCTGCCCCCAGTGCTTAGATATCATCCATTTTTTTAAAATACTTCGAAAAATGCTTCCCAAAATTGGTGCTTTAAACGGCAGTAACTTAACAAGCCCAAACTTAGTTTTGTATAAGTTATCGATCCAGTATCCGCTTTCTTCGATAAACTTACGCCTTTTTATATCACTCAGCAAATCATTGCTGTAATTCTTAACATTCAGGTACCACTTCTTCCCCTCACCGTGTTTTACGCAGAATTCGCACATATCCCAGCCATGTTCCTCATTTAGCTTATTGCTCAAAGCTCATAGCAAAAATACCTAATGCGCGTATCTCCCGAACACAACGCGCGTGTTGTTGCCGCCGACAACGATGACGGCTTATAATTTAGCGTAGTTTGAAACTTGTTTTAAAAATTCATTAAAATCGCCAAGACGAGAGGTCAGGATTTGGTGCGCTTTGTCAAGGTCGATCTCTTCATATTCGTGGACAATTATATTTCTGAAGCCGACCATCCTTTTCATGGTACCCATCAACTCTTCATCTATCACTTTATACTCTTTCAATATATCAAATAATCCGGATAACGTATTAGGCACACCCCACCCTTCATCGGATACTATATGGCTGGCGATGTCGATCGCGCCTTGGATGGCGAGCTGTAGATTATGTATTATGATATCCTGCGCGTCGGTGTCCGATTTAAAATCTTTTAATGAGATGCGGCTCTTTTGGGACAATCTATCCATGCTTTTATAAATATGGGCTATTTTAGTTTTAAGAAGCGGCTGGTTTACCATCTCTATGCTCCTCGTATATTCTTTATCACAGATGCCTCAAGCATGTTCTTCACCGGCAAAAAATCAAAATACTCGACTATCGAACGGGCTTCGAACGTCCTGTTGTCTCGTTTTTGGTCTTCGTAAACTCTTATGCCGCTTTTGATAACTTGAAATTTTAAATACGGCCCCGCGTTATTAAGAATGATTATGTCTACATTCCTATCCAGGAGCCGGCTCAGCTCCACCGACAAATCAATCTGCTTGTCGGTATATTCAGAGCGGACGACTGAGTTATCATAAAGAACGGCGATATCCACATCGCTGTAAAAATTACCTTTACGCGCCGCTGCCGAGCCAAAGAGATATACACAAACTACTTCTTCTTTGTCGGAAAAAAATTCCTTCAAAGTATCCTCATATCTTGCCCGGCTCATTGATATCTCCCGAATGCCACGCACGCGTTGTTGCCGCCGAAGACACTTTCATGCATGTAAAATCACGCCTTTTTCGCTATTGTTATTCATACGGGATATTTTTTTAAATTCTTATTCTCTTTTTTATAAGTGCGACAAATTCTTTTGATTTCTTATATAATTCTTTTATCTCAGTTTGTGTAATAAGTCCGGTAGTATCATATACGGCTCTGTTTCAATTAAATCCTTGAAGGTCACGTTCATCTCCCATTAAAAATATTTTCTTTTCTTTTAAAACTCTATTTAGAAAAGCGGTTCTCTTAGCATTAAGATCTTCTTCCTTAATGAGAATATAATTAATCGTCCGATTAATTTTATCTTCTATCTCACTTATTTTTGAATGAAGCCTGATGCTGTCTACCTTACCGATTATCATCAGATCTATGTCGCTTTTTGAGTTTTCCTCGCCTCGCGTGACAGACCCATAAATAAAAGCTACTTTTACTCCCTTCATTTTTTTGATAAAACCCTTTATGGCATCTCCGACGGCAACCGTTTTAAAAATAATCTTTTTAATCTCTTCGTAGATGGGGTTCCTTTTATTCACCCAAAAATATTTCACCATTGCCTCTTCCTGGCTAAGAAGAAGCCCGGCACTTTCTAACCTTTTCAAATCCCGCCTTACGGCGCTTACAGGCTCTCCTGTCATTCGCTCTAATTGACGCATGTAAAATCTGTCTTCTGGATTTGAAAACAACAACGCCAATATCTTTCTTGTCGTTTTAGATCGTATCAGGCTTTCTAACATCGCTATCCTTGTTTATTATTTATGAACAATTGTACACTATTAATGCTCAACTGTCAAATTTTAACACGTGTTTTACGTATAACTCGCTCATATTCAACCCATATTCCTCGTTTAGCTTATTGCTCAAAGCTCATAGCAAGATTACCTAATTCCCGTATCTTGCGAACACCACGCACGCGTTGTTGCCGCCGAAGGCGAAGGAGTTATTGAGGGCCACCCCCACGTCCTTTTTCCTCGCCTTATTTGGGACGCAGTCTATGTCACATTCAGGGTCGGCCGTCTCATAATTGATAGTCGGAGGGATCACGCCCTCATTTACGGCAAGGCAGCAGCTGATCGCCTCAAGGGCGCTCGCTGTGCCCATCGTGTGGCCGAGCATGGATTTTATCGAACTCACCGGTATGTCTTTTGTCCGCTCGCCGAATACATCTTTGATGGCGGCTGTTTCGGTCTTGTCATTAAGAGCTGTTCCGGTTCCATGGGCGGACAGGTAATCGACGTCTGCCTTTTTTATTCCGCTATTCTTAATGGCCCGCTCCATAACCTTCACCGCGCCCTTCCGGCTTGGTATGGTCATGTTGTAGGCGTCACAGCTCAAACCGTAGCCTAGTATCTCGGCGTAGATTTCGGCGCCTCTTTTTTCGGCACTGTCAAGGCTCTCTACCAGAAGGACCGCGCCGCCCTCACCTAACATCATGCCCTTCCTATTCCTGTCAAATGGCTGACATCTTTCCGGCGCCATGGCGAACAGGCGGCTAAAACCGGTGAACGCGAGCCGTGAAAGCGGGTCAGCGCCGCCCGCCAGAAACATATCCTTCTTCCCCCTTCTTATCAGGTCAAAGGCATAACCAATGGAGTAGTTGCCGGCAGCGCACGCGGTCGGTATCACATAGTTATAACCCGTTATGCCGAAGAAATACGCGACGTTATCCGAAAGGTTGTTTACGGGGAAGTTTCGCACATTCGAGACATACACATCGTCTTCCCCCTTCTTGAGCCAATACCGGTCTATGATCTCAATGGACGGCGATTCGCCCATGGTAGTGCCGATTATAACACCAATCGCGTCTGTCCCTATCTCTTTGATTTTAATACCTCCGTCCTTGAGGGCAAGTTCGGAGGCCGCTATCGCGAGCTGCGAGCCCCTTCCTATCAATCCGCTTAAGGTCTTCGGAAGAAAATCTTCCGGTTTAAAATCCTTGACCTCGCCCGCGCGGTGATGCGGAAATGGGGTTGTATCGAAC
This sequence comes from Candidatus Omnitrophota bacterium, assembly GCA_030691985.1. Lineage (GTDB taxonomy): Bacteria > Omnitrophota > Gorgyraeia > 2-01-FULL-45-10 > 2-01-FULL-45-10 > JAUYDB01. The sequence continues at coordinate 12,710 of JAUYDB010000141.1, forward strand.
CTGTCAACTTCGCTTATTCCGGACTTTCCGGCGATGAGGTTCTTCCAGAAGTCGTCCTTGCCTATCCCGATGGACGACACTACCCCTATCCCCGTTACGACCACTCTTCTATTTGCAGGCAAATGTCATCTCTCCCCGAGCCACGACTTCATCGCCGACCAGCGCCTGCGTCTCAAATACGCCGCCTATCCGAACCATCTTCACCGTCTTTATAACCACATGCAGCTGATCGCCGGGAACTACCGGTTTAAAAAAACGCATCCTGACGCCCGTTACGTAAAATAGCGTCGCGTCAAGGTCGCGTATGCTCTTTTTCAGTAATATGCACGCCGCCTGCGCCATTGCTTCCGCTGTCAGCGCTCCCGGAAATATCGGCGCATCCGGAAAATGGCCCTTGAAATACTCCTCATTTACGCTTATATTTTTATAAGCCCTTATCGATTCTCCTTCCTTAATCTCCACTACCCTGTCGAGCATGAGGAACGGGAATCTCTGCGGTATAAGTTTTTTTATCTCTTCGATATCCATCATGCGCGATTGTTACAGATATTCCTCGGTCAATTTAATAGCGTCTTTTAATGTCCGCAGCTGGTTCAGTTTCTCTTCCGGCACCTGGATCTTATACTTCTTCTCCATTGACGCCAGGATCTCCAATGCCATCATCGAATCCATGCCCAGGTCCTCTACAAACTTGGTATCCAAACCAATCTTTTTCGGCTCGATTTCCACGATCTTGGCAATCATGTCCCTCAATTCCTTTTCCAGGACATCTTTTCCGATATCCGGCACTTTTGATCACCTCCTTTTTAAATCGCCAGGCCGCCGTCGACCTTAATGACCTGGCCCGTAATGTATGCCGCTCTGTCACTCGCGAGGAAGGAGACCACCTTCGCCACTTCCTCCGGCCTCCCGAACCTGCCACAGGGTATCATCGGCAACAAATTCTCTCTATGCTTCAAATCCTTTGTCATATCCGTCTCTATGTAGCCGGGAGCTGCCGAATTCACCCTGATATTGTATGAACCGACCTCCTTGGCTAAAGATTTCGTGAGGCCGATTATACCTGCCTTGGCGCTCGAATAGTTCGCCTGCCGCGCTGTTCCGACAACGCCCGCGACCGAAGATATGTTCACGATGCTGCCGCTTCTTTGTTTCATCATGGTGACTATTGACGAGCGCGCCATATTGAAGTAACCGGTAAGATTCGTGTCGATTACCTCCTGCCATTCTGAGGGCTCCATTATCATGAGCGCCTTATCCTTTATTTTGCCGGCGTTATTCACGAGTATATCGAGCCTGCCAAACCTCTTCACGGCCTCCTCGATCGCGCGCCTTGCCTGGCCGTAGTCGCGCGAATCGGATCTTATGGCTTCCGCTTCGCCTTTCATCTCTTTTATCTCGTCCAGTAATTCCGCAGCCGCGTCCTGGCTCTTCAGATAAGTAAATACGACCTTCGCGCCATTATGGATGAAGTCGAGGACGATCGCCTTACCTATCCCGCGCGATCCTCCCGTAACTATCGCGATCTTATCTTTGAGGAACATAGAGTTTATAGAGCTTTATATAGACCAGAGACCAGAGACCAGAGACCAGAGACCAGAGACCAGAGACCAGAGACCAGAGACCAGAGACCAGAGACCAGAGACCAGAGACCTATAAGGTCTACGGTCTGATTTTATCCTTCAGCATATCTTCCTATCGCAAGAGCCGAGTTTGAGCCGGTCGGGCTGAACGAATTTATCAGGATATTCTCCACTTTCTTCCGCCTTGCCTCGTTTGGAACACAATCCAGGTCGCAGCGCCTGTCCGGTTTTTCGTAATTTATTGTCGGAGGAATGAACCCTTCCGCGAGCACCCCTATCCCTGAGGCAAGGTTAAACGCTCCGCTATTGGAGAAGCTCTCGCCCACCATAGACTTTATCGAGCTAACGGGCGGCGCTTTGGCGCAATCGCCGAATACGTTCTTTATAGCCGTCGTCTCCATAGCGTCGCAGTCAAGGGTCGAATTGGCGCTCGCGCTCACATAGCCGATGTCGTCCGCGTTTAAACGCGCGTCTTCAAGACAAAGCCGTATCGCTTCTTCAGCGCCTTTTGCTTTAGGGCTGTATCGATTTTTGCTCGCGGGATCGAACGATGCGCCGTATCCAAGTATCTCGGCGTAAATTCTAGCGCCTCTCTTCCCGGCGTGTTCGAGTTCCTCTAACACCGCCACGCACGACCCTTCTCCAAGTACAATGCCATTTCTGCGCTTATCAAACGGGCAATTGACTTCTTCTTTGCCGGGGCGCGATCCGGCCAGGTGGCCGACCTTATAAAAACCCTTATATGTCTGCTCGCAAAGTTCCTCCACCCCGCCTGCCAGCACAACTTTATAATCATATAAAGTCATCATATTCATAGCATAATATATAGCATCTAAACTTGAACAAAATCCGGTAGAAATTGTGCTGTTGAAACCCTGTATATTAAACACAATGGATATATGGCTTGCCGGCGAATTTATAACAGTATTGGGGAATAGCGCGGGGTTGACCGACCTGGGGCCTTCGCGCAATGCCTCTTTGTCAAATTCGCTTATGGACCAGACCGAGCCCATGGTCGAGCCGAGAGAAACCCCGAATAAGTCAGTCTCTTCCTCGGTCAGAGGATGTTTTATCCCGGCATCGTCCAACGCTAATCTGGAGGCCGCCAAAGCCAGCTTTGTGCTTCGGTCGAGATTCCTCAATCCTTTAACGCCCAATATGGCTTCCGGGTTAAAATCCGCTATCTCGCCCGCAAGACTCGTCCGGAGATTATCGATATTAAACAGGCTGACCTTCTTTATGCCGGATAGTCCGTTTTTGAGCGCATCCCAAAAGGCCTCTTTACCTATGCCGTTTGGCGCTAATATGCCTATTCCTGTGATTACAATCCGCTTGGCCATATTTTTCTTCTTAAAAGGGACACTCTTTTGGCGCTCGAACTTAGCCCCCCCCTCACCCTAACCCTCTCCCCGGAGGGGAGAGGGGACTACTGCTTTGAAATTCCATACCACAAGCAAAATACCCGATTCCATTTTATTGGAATCGGGTATTTTCTTTATTTACCGATGTCTTTTTCTTCCTGATTCGTTATCCAGCGGTCAATCGTAGCTTTTTTGAACCGCCAGTTGGCCCCTACCTTAAAACAAGGAAGCTTCCCGGTCTTCGCGTGCTTGTAAATTGTAACGGGCTTCATCCTTAGATAGGTGGCCAATTCCTGAACCGTGAAGACATTGTCTTCTGGCATAATAGCACCACCTCTTTTACCGCCCTTTATATTAGTTATACTTTTTTTGTATAGACTAATATGCCCTTACACATCTTCGTATAAGGGCACATATGTTAATTCAGGGTGCTATAAAGTATACATGATAATTTTGGGTTGTCAAGGGCGGGAAACAAAATTTTTGAGGTGTAATGATATAACTTATTGTAAAACAATGAGTTATATAATTAATATTTTTCGTTATCCGTAGCCCGTTATCTGTTGTCCGTGTTAAAGTCTTACGAATAACGGACGACGAACAACGGGTAACGAAATGTGGCTTTATTGAGCGCGCTTATATCTTGTATTTATTCAATTCCTTCTCAAGGTCATTTAGCTTCTTATCTACCCTATTTATAGCATTATTCGCATAGGGTATAGAGGCCGCTAACCGCCGCAGCTCGTTCATCTCGTTTGAAATAGCATTTAGCCGCTCTTTTTCTATCCTGACAGCCGACTTAATGCTATCTGTAAGAGTGTTTATATGGTCCGCGAGGCCTGTCAGCTCATCGCCCTTTCTCAGCACTATATGCGCGGTGAGGTCGCCGGATGCCATGCTGCCCAACACCTGCTCTATCCTGTATATCGGGCCTGCTATCTTATGGGACAAGAGTATGCCTATAAGGGCTACCAGCGGAGTAATGAGAAGCATGGTAATCAATATCCTGAAATTTACAGTGTTTACTATGGCCATCAGCCGCCCCTGAGGGTAGACATTCGCCAGCTTCTCCCCCACAAGCAGCATGGTTGAATAATATACCACGTAGGAGCACAATGCCGCCGTAAGAAACATGAGCATTAAAATAAGCCCTATATATTTGAGCTGAAAATACCTGGAGATAAGATAGTGTTTCCTTTTAATAACAGGCCTGTTCAATTTGGCAGCCATGTCAGTCTTTCCTCCACATTGTTATTTGCCTTCTTGCGGTTATGGGAATCGATTTCGATTTCGTTTCCCGGATCAATTCTATCGCCTTTTTAAGCGGCATATAGCGGGTAGGGTTAGCGTCTATCGCCACTATAATGTCGCCCTTCTCAAGTCCTGCTTCAGCCGCCGGGCCGGCAGGCCTCACTCCCGACACCGTAAGCCCGTCAAATTCCATGGCAAGCGACGCGCCTATGAGGCCCTCGGAAGATCCGGAAGCCAGTATGCCGCGCCTTATGCCTGTGATAAACGTCCTTTCAATAGTCAGCTTGATCTCAAGCGACGGCTTCTCGATCAGCGCGTTCACGATATCTTTCAGCAGCATATACCCTGTGAGCCTGCCCCACACCGCGACAACCATATCGCCTTTTTTTATACCTGCCTCGGCAGCTGAGGAATCCTCGAGGACGCTTTCCACTTCCGGAAAGACGGCCTTCATGGCTAACTTTATTCCAAGAGAATTCTCCATGCGCTCGGACGCTTCTTTAAACGTCTTCTCTTCAGCCATGGGCGATCCGGAGACCGTGCCATAGCGCTCAAATTCCTCCCGCCGCTTCACATCGTATTCCTTAATAACCTCTTCTTTCCTGTATAGGTAGCCCTGTAAAAACACTACCCCGTCTCTTGCGGCTTTAGAATCAGGATCGAGCTTCAGGACTTTATTATAATACGCAAAGGCTATAGCGTAGTCGCGCCGCTCCCGGGCCTGCTCGGCCAGTTTCAGCAAATTGTCCTCTTCGCTGTCGAAATATAGTTCACGGATATCCGCCTTCGCGAGCGCGATCTCGCCCTCAGGGGTTGAAAAGACTATCCTGTCATGGTAGTCCTCGACCACTATGCCTTTCAATTCTTTGCCGTCTTTTAAGTAGATCGTGTCGGCGGCGGAATGTGAAGCCAACAGAATGCATAGGGCGTAGAGCATAGAGCATAGAAAAATCGGTTGCGCATATCGTCTCATAATCCCTCTCTATACTAAAACACGTTAAGACAACTACAACAGAAATTTTTATCCATAAAATTTTTCGGCTTCCGGCGACAAGGCCATGTGGCCATGGGGGTTGAGCCGTATAAATTTTGTTAAGGTTATAGCTGCCGTTAAACTCTTATACGCCTCGTATCCATAAGGACACAGATAACTTAAAATAGATATATAGATCCTAATCACACTTGATAACAAAATTAGGCGAGGCCCCCTGGCCTCATGGCTTCTAGAGAGGCGGGCCGAAAAATTTCGCTGCCCGCTTCGCCTCTTCGTAAACAGTTTTTAGCGGAATTTTCTTCTCGCGCGCGATGCTGACGCATTCATCATGCTCGGGCGATACTGTAGCCATGCTGCCGGCGCCGCTTATCTTAACGCCTATGTTCCCATAAGGCGTCTTTACCCGGGATGTTTTCCTCGACAATTTATATCTATCCGCCTCGTAGAACCGCGTTCCGATAGTGGTAGTCTCGCTGAATATCACCGATGAGATGCTCTCCAGGTCCGAAGGCTCGGCAAGGACACTAAGCTTGATAGCTGTCCGCGACTTCTTCATCTGGATTGCGGTGGTATAGACGTCGAGCGCGCCTTCCGCGAACAATCTCTCAAACAGGTATTCGAAATGCTGAGGATTCATATCGTCGATATTCGTCTCGATTACAAATACCTTATCTTCGGCGAAAGAATGGACCGCCTCACCGATTATGACCCTTAGCATATTGGGCATACTCTCAAGCTGTCTTGAGCCCGCGCCATAACCGATGGCGGAGGCCTTCATCTGCGGCAGTCTCCCGAAACTTTTTGAAAGCGTCTTCAGTATAGCGGCGCCGGTGGGGGTGACAAGCTCCGATTCGATTCCGGAAATAACCACCGGCGCGCCTCTTAAAAGCTCTAACGCGGCGGGCGCCGGCACAGGCAATCTGCCGTGCCGGGCGGCGATAAATCCTCCGCCTAAATTTATCTTCGACGCGTAGACTTCGTCTATTCGAAGCTCGTCTATCGCTATAGCCGTTCCGACGACATCGACGATAGAATCGATGCCTCCCAGCTCGTGCAAACGCTCATCTCTTCCGGATCTTGCGCCATGGACTTTCGACTCGGCTTCGCCGATATTATAGAATATGCCCCTGGCGGCATCCTTCACCCTGTCATTCAGCGAACTTTTATTTATAAGGGCCAGCACCTCTTTCAAAGAGCGGTGGCAATGGCGTTCATTGCCTGATATTACACAGTCAAATTTAGTTCCGGCGATCGCGCCGCGCATAACCTTTCGGGCTTTCAGCCCGTAGCGCCTTTTCAGCTTAAGTTTTGAAAGCCCTTTCTTCAAAACGGAAAAACTTAAACCGGCGTCAAGAAACGCCCCCAGCGTCATGTCGCCGCTGATACCGCTGAAACAGTCGAAATAGGCGATTCGCATAAAATTTCCTATTGATTTATCAGGCTCGCGAAATAGCCGGCGCCGAAACCATTGTCGATATTCACGACCGCCACGCCGGGCGAACAGCAGTTCATCATGGTAAGAAGCGGCGCGATCCCGCGAAAAGAAGCGCCATAACCGACGCTCGTCGGGACAGCTATGACCGGCTTCGAGACAAGCCCGCTGATGACGCTGGCGAGCGCGCCTTCCATGCCGGCTATTACTATAACTACAGCGGCCTTCGCCAGGATATCCTTTTTATCCAGAATCCTGTGTATTCCCGCTACGCCGACATCATACAGGCCCTCGGCCCTGTTCCCCATAAGCTCAAGCGTCGCCTTGGCCTCCTCCGCGACCGGCATGTCTGCCGTGCCCGCGGTCACTATCAAAACGGTACCGCGTTTTAAAACCGCGGGGCGTTTCCTGTAACTTATTATACCCGCCTTTTCGTTGAAACCGGCTTTCGGATACAGTTTTCTGAGCCTTGAGAAAAGGGCCTTGTCCGCGCGCGTTATCAACAACACCCCATCGTGAGAAATTATCTTATTCGCGATCTGTATTATCTGCTCGGGCGTCTTGCCTTTGCCGAATATAACCTCCGGGAACCCCCTCCTCAGGCTCCGGTGATTATCGACCTTGGCAAAACCGAGGTCTTTATACGGAAGGTCTTTCAGCATCCCGAGGGCGCGTTCTATTGATAGACGGCCCGATTTCAAATTATCCAATATCCTGCGGATCTTCTCTGACATGTCGGATTAAGCCTTGAGAATAAGATACAGCAAAATAATTATCGCGAGAAACGAGAGAATATAAAAATCGTTGAAATAAAAGAAATCTTTTATCCTCTCTCCGGGGGTATAGTCATATTCCATGGTTAGCGGCTCTATCCGTTTTATATCGCGAAAGGGTGCCGTGCGTATAGGGGGATTATCGCGTGAGTCAAGCCCCTCCTCGGCGCGTTCCGGCTCTTTCTTCTCTATCTCTAAAATCTCGGCCCTTATGGCGTCGATCTGCTCTTTGCGGAACCTTAAAAAGGTTCCGCCAATCCTGTAGGCCGGTATCTCGCCGGCATCCACAAGCCGCTTCACCTCTTCCTCGGAGATCTTCAGATGTTCCGCGACCTCTTTTATGCTGATAAGTTTTTCAGGCATATCTAACTCCAACTGACTTTCTAGCGTATAGCGGATAGCGTTTAGCGTATAGAAAATAAAAAACTATACGCTATCCGCTAAACGCTGTACGCTAAACCTGCCGAATCCGCCTCACTTTATCTTCCCCTCAGCCACCCATTCGTCGACTCTTGCGCGGTCAAATCTCCAGGTGTCGCCTTCTTTCATCGCGGGAAGCTTTCCCAGATTCACCCATTCGATGATCACAGAAGAATCCACTTCTAAGTATTTCGACAATTCATCCGCCGTCATCACGTCGGCCTTCGCGCCGGCCTCGGAGTTCGTCTTTGAGAGCATCCTGCACATGCCTTCTAAAATAGCGCCTTCCGCTACACTCAATAAAGGCGTCGTGATGTCGCCAACCACGCATGCCGGCGATATCAGTTTCAACTCTTTCAAGGCATGGATATTCCCTGTAACTTTTCCGGCGATCACGATAGAGTCACCGGTGATATCGGCATTCACAGTGGCATGCTCTCCAAGCATGAGATTACCTTTTGTGTTTAAAGTCCCTTCAAACCTCCCGTTGATCCTTAAGTTTACAGGATCTTTAAAGACCAAGGACCCTTGCATCGAAGCGTCCACATCCAACAATCTTTCCTGCTCATTATACCTTTTATCCTTCTTCCCGATCATACGCCACCTCCTCGTTCAGCAAAAGGGGTCAGACCCCTCTTTATAAAAAGTTTTAGCAAGAGGGGTCTGACCCCTTTTGCTTTGTTCGTTAATCCATCTGCCACTTGGCGTGCTTTACGCCGTCCAGATGGGCAATATCGCTTATGATCTCATTGCCATTATTGTTATTGAGTTTAACACCCAGCCGTAATATCATGTTCCCGGAGCTGCCGCATTGTTCTACATCGAAATCGGTAATCTCGATCCTGTATTCTTCCAATAAAGCCCTGATCGCCTTCAGCTGCCCCGCTCCCTCTCTGGTTTCGATAAATATAGTCTTGTACCAGTCCTTCCTTATCATGGCATGTTCGAGGCGGGAGAATAGCATAAGCGTTATAATCGCGATCATGGTCGTAAGCACGGCGGCGAAGTAAAGGCCCGATCCTGCGGCAAGGCCTATGCCTGCCACAACCCATAGGCTGGCGGCCGTCGTCAAGCCGCGTATCGAAGAGCGTGAATGCATAATCGTACCCGCGCCGAGGAACCCTATGCCGGTGATAACGCCCGCAGCTATCCTCGCCGGGTCAACAGCCCCTTTTGTATAATATGCATCGAATATATGAATTGAGGTAAGCATCACCAACGTCGAACCGACGCATAAAAGTATATGCGTCCTGAAACCCGCGGCCCTTCCGTGGAATTCGCGTTCAAAGCCGATGACGCCGCTTAAAACCGCGGCCAGCACAAGACGGAAAATGATTATCCACTCATTAAGCATCGCTCACCTCCAAATTCGGTTCGGCGCTCATATAAAGCGAAGACCTGTATCCTTTCCTGTAACGCCCTTCCCCCAGGAAGCCGATCATCGCCGCGTTATCCGTGCAATATCTCATCTCGGGGAAATGCACTTCTACCCCGGCGAATTTCGCGGCATGGAAGGACTTTTTCCTGAGAAGAGAATTGGCGGCAACCCCTCCGCCAACAACAAGGCGTTTGATTTTATTTATGTCACAGGCGAGAATGGCCTTCTCAACAAGGACATCCAGCACCGCCTCCTGAAACGCGCGGCACACATCCTTTACCGCCTCCTCCTCTTTTATCCCTCCACCCTCAAACCTATCCTGCCTGTCCCGCACATAATATAATACCGCAGTTTTGAGCCCGCTGAAACTAAAATCTAATGAATCTTTACCGAGATAGGATCTCGGGAAACTTATGCCCTTTACGCCTTTAGAGGCGAGGGCCGCCTTCTCCACCACAGGCCCGCCCGGATATCCGAGCCCGAGAAGCTTGGCGACTTTATCGAACGCCTCGC
>JAUYDB010000187.1 GCA_030691985.1 Candidatus Omnitrophota bacterium
CTTTGAGGCGTAATAGACGGCGTGCGACGACTCTAGCGCGGGGATTATCCCCTCGAGTTCAGTCAGCAACCTGAAGCCCGCAAGCGCCTCTTTATCTGTGACCGCGGCATATTCGGCGCGGCGGGTCTTCTTCAGATACGAATGTTCCGGCCCGACACCAGGATAGTCGAGTCCGGCTGAGATCGAATGCGCTATCTCTATCTGGCCGTCATCATCCTGCAATATATAGCTCTTTGAACCATGCAAGACTCCGATCGAGCCTTTGCACAAAGTCGCGGCATGCTTACCCGTATTGAGGCCGAGCCCTGCCGCTTCAACGCCCACCAAATCAACCTTTTCGTACAGAAACGGATAGAATATTCCCATCGCGTTGCTGCCGCCCCCGACGCATGCCACAATGCGGTCCGGAAACCGCTTCTCCTTTGCCAGGATCTGCCGCTTCGTTTCTTTCCCTATTACCGACTGAAAGTCCCGCACCATCATGGGATACGGATGGGGGCCTGCGACTGAACCGATCACATAATAAGTGGAACGGACGTTCGTCACCCAGTCTCTTATTGCCTCGTTCATCGCGTCCTTCAATGTCTTCGATCCGCTTGAGACCGGCGATATTTTCGCGCCCAATAGCTTCATCTTAAAGACGTTTATAGCCTGGCGCTTGATATCTTCCTCGCCCATGAATATCTCACACTCCAGGCCAAAAAGAGCGGCAACTGTCGCGGTCGCGACACCGTGTTGACCGGCGCCGGTTTCGGCGATCACGCGCCCCTTCCCCATCCTGAGCGCAAGGAGAGCCTGTCCCAGCGTATTATTTATCTTGTGCGCGCCTGTATGAAGCAGGTCTTCTCTCTTTAGGTATATCCTGGCGCCTCCCATCGCTTCCGTAAGTCTCTTCGCGAAATATAACGGCGTCGGCCTTCCGGCATATTCCTTTAGATAATAATTCAGCTCCGATCTGAAAAGTTTACTGGAAATACTTCGCCTGTATTCCTTCTCAAGTTCGTCCAGGGCCGCCATGAGCGTCTCCGGAACAAATTTTCCTCCGAAACCGTTGAAATACCCTTTCTTATTCGGCAGCATCAGTCCATTTTCCTCACATTTTCGACGAATTTCTTCATGAGCTCCGGGTCTTTTTTGCCGGGCGATTTCTCGCATCCGGTCGAGACATCCACGCCATACGGCAATACTTCTTTTATGGCATCTCCCACGTTTTGGGGGTTGAGCCCGCCGGATAGAATCACGGGCTTCAGGATCTCAAAATCCTCCAGCGCTTTCCAGTCGAACGTCTCGCCCGTCCCGCCGATCGAATTGCCCTTATGCGTATCGAACAGATAAAAATCCACGCCGTAGTCATTTACACATTTAAGGTCTTTTTTGTCTTTCACCCTGAATGCCTTGATCACCTTATAGTTATCGCAAAAACCCCCGCAATATTCCGGCGTTTCATCGCCATGGAATTGCAGCATGTCAAGCCCTGCTATCCGGGCAATCTCCAGCACGCTATCCGGCTTTTCGCAAACGAAGACGCCGACCTTACCTATGTAAGGGGGAAGTGCGTTTATAATATCCGCCGCTACAGCGGGGGTTACGTATCGTTTCGATTTCCTGTAAAATACAAATCCCAGCATATCTACGCCGAGACTTGACGCCATTACCGCATCGGCCTTGTTCGTTATCCCGCAAATCTTTATTCGCGTCATTGTGACTTTCGCTACATGTTTAGCGTATAGCGTTTAGCGGGTAGCGTATAGTTTTTTATTTTTTCCTATACGCTAAACGCTATCCGCTATACGCTAATCTTGTCGTCTGACTCTAATACCGCATGATCTCGCGCATCTTCATGGCAATATCGTCAGCTTCTCCCGACAAACAGGTCATAAGCCCTTTGACGTTAATAGGCGCTTTTTAAAATGTGTTTGTCGGGATCCCGAAACATACCTTTAAAAATGCGTCTACATCTGTTAAAGTTATGTTTCGGGACATAAATTCAGTATCGCATTATTTCTCGCATCTTCATAGCGATATCGTCAGCTTCCATAAACGCTTCGCCTATCAGGACGGCATTGACGCCGAGCGACTTTAGAAACATCACGTCCTCATATGACTTTATCCCGCTCTCCGAGACCTTGATCTTATGCTGCGGGATGTGACGGACCAGTTTCTGCGTTACATTAAGGTCGACCTTAAAATTGTGCAGGTCGCGGTTATTGATGCCGATAATCAAGGCGCCTGCGGCAAGCGCCTTCTCGACGTCCTCCTCGTTATGAGCTTCGACAAGCACATCGAGGCCAAACGATGAGGCGATGCCATGCATCTTCGTCATCTCGTCCGTCGACAAAAGCTCGGCGATCAAGATTATCGCGTCCGCGCCCGCGGCCACCGATTCGTAAATCTGGTATTCATCGATTATGAAATCTTTCCGCAATACCGGAATGGAGGTACATTCCTTCACCTTCTTGATATATTCAAGATTGCCTTCGAAAAACCTTTCGTCGGTCAGGACCGAGATCGCGCTCGCGCCGTTGGCCTGATAGGTTATCGCGATCTTGACCGGATTAAAATCACCGCGAATTATCCCCTTGGACGGAGATGCCTTCTTTATTTCGGCTATCAGGTTGATGTGATGCGGACGCGATATATTCTTCTTAAACGCGCTTCGCACACAGATATTCTTCACCTCTTTAAAGAGCGCGTCCTGCGGCTTGGACCGCTTGGCTTCTTCGACCACCCGCCTCTTGTATTCGATTATCCGCGATAGTATCATCTGTTCGTAATCTCTATCAATTTCAGAAGTTTATCGAGCGCCCTGCCGGAATCTATGGACTCCGCGGCCTGCTTTGCGCCGGCCTTAAAGTCCCTTGCCTTCAGACCACAGACAAGCCCCGCGCCGGCGTTTAACAACACTATGTCGCGCCTTGGGCCGCGCTCACCCTTCAGGATAGATATCGTGATCTCGGCGTTCTCTTTGGCATCCCCGCCTTTAATCTCTTCGAGCGATGAACGCTCGAGCCCGAACTTCTCCGGCGTAGTATAATATGTCTTAATCGAACCCGATTCGAGCTCAGTCACCTTTGTCTTTCCCGTAATAGTTATTTCGTCAAGCATGTCCATGCCGCATACGACGAACGCGCGCCGGACGCCAAGGTTCTTCAAAACGCCGGCCATCACCTCGGTAAGGCGTGCATCATAGACGCCAAGAATCTGGCTTGTGGGATTGGCCGGATTTGACAACGGCCCAAGAATATTGAATATCGTCCGTATGCCGATCTCCTTCCTGGGCGCTACAGCGTACTTCATCGCGTCATGGAAGAGCGGCGCGTACATGAAACCTATCCCGATCTCGAGAATACATCTCCGGACCATGTCCGGCGCTATATCGATTTTTACACCGAGCGACTCGAGGACATCGGCTGAGCCGCACCGGCTTGAGGCGCCGCGGTTTCCGTGTTTGGCGACCTTCAGCCCGGAACCGGCGAGCACAAACGCGACTGTCGTCGAAATATTGAATGTGTTAACGCCGCTCCCGCCCGTGCCACAGGTATCGATTATGGCCTCGCCATCGACATCGACCGGTTTTCTTCCCAGATCAATCCTCACGGACTTTTCGCGCATAACGCTTGCCGCGCCGGTTATCTCTTCGACCGTCTCGCCCTTCATCCGCAAGAGCGCCGCAAACGCCCCTATTTGGGCATCGGTGGCCCTGCCGGACATGATCTCCTCAAAGACCCCGCGCGTCTCGGCCTCAGTCAGATCAATACGCTTTACAACCTTCTCAATCGCTTCACGTATCATAAACTTTCCTCAAACTATCTCGTAGCCATAAATTTTTTCGCGTCCCGCCTCTCCGCTTGAAATTTTTCAGCTTCGACCTTTTTGGCCATGCGGCCAGGGGGCTTCGCCTAATTTTGTTATCAAGGAATAAATCCTTTTGGTTTAGTTATTTTAAGCTTGACAGCCGCTATGGATATAACGGTCATAAACGTTTTATGGTAGCGCGTAGTTAACAAAATTTATACGGCTCAACCCCCATGGCCACATGGCCATTCGCCAGAAGCTGAAAAATTTCCATCTTACGCCATCTCCAGAAAATTCTTTAACAGCTTCTTTCCCTCGATCGTCAGTATCGACTCCGGATGGAATTGGACGCCGTATATCGGATAACTTTCGTGCTTGAGCGCCATGATCTCTTTATCATCTCTAGTCTCTGCCGTTATTTTTAACACCCGCGGAAAGGTTTTACGCTCCACAACCAGAGAATGGTAGCGAGTTGCCTCGAACGGGTTTTCGATCCCCTTGAATATCCCTTTTCCGTCGTGGTATACCAGGGACGTCTTACCGTGCATAAGGTTTTTAGCGCCGGTTATCTTGCCGCCAAAGACTTCACCGATCGCCTGATGCCCGAGACAGACTCCGAGTATGGGCGTAGCGCTTCCGAAGTTCCGTATTACATCTTCGGAGATACCTGCGTCCCGCGGTTTGCCCGGGCCCGGGGAAATCACGATGCCGCGCGGGCCAAGCTTCTTGATCCGGTCTATAGTTATCTTATCGTTCCGCCAGACCTCCGGATCGGCCCCCAGCTCGCCAAGATATTGGACCAGATTATAGGTAAACGAGTCATAATTGTCGATGACTAATATCATTTTCGCCTCGTTATAGCTGTGGTTACGCGACGCTTTTTAGCGTATAGCGTTCAGCGTATAGTTTTATTTTTCCTATACGCTACACGCTATACGCTAACCACTAAACTTGTCGTCTGACTCTACTCCAACCCTCTCTCCGCCATCTCGATCGCCTTGACAAGGGCCTTGGCCTTATTTATCGTCTCCTGATATTCTTTTTCCGGCTCGGAATCCGCGACAATGCCCGCGCCCGCCTGAATATACGCGATCTTATCCTTAATCAGTATGGTCCTTATCGTAATGCATGCATCGAGATTGCCCGAAAAACTGAAATATCCGGCGCAACCGGCATAGGTCTTGCGCCGCACATTTTCAAGCTCATCGATTATCTCCATCGCCCGGACTTTTGGCGCGCCGGTAACTGTGCCTGCCGGAAACGCCGCCCTGATAACATCGAAAGAATCTTTGCTTTGTTTGAGATGCCCGAATACGCCGGTCACGATGTGCATCACATGCGAATACTTTTCTATGGCCATAAAGTCCGTCACTTTCACTGTCATGTAATCACATACCCTGCCGATATCGTTGCGTCCGAGGTCAACGAGCATTATATGCTCGGAGCGCTCCTTGGGATCGCCAAGAAGGTCTTTCATCAAGGCCTTATCCTCTTCCTCCGACGCGCCTCGCCCCCGGGTTCCGGCTATAGGCCTCAATTCCACAACGCCGTCCTCACACCGCACCATAATTTCCGGAGATGACCCGACGAGAGAGAAGCTGCCCAATTTAAGGTAATACATATACGGCGAAGGATTCACCGAACGCAGCGCCCTGTAGATCTGGAACGGATGCGACTCTACAGTCGCATGGATCCTCCGCGACAGAACCACCTGGATGATATCGCCTTTTTTTATATAATCCTTCGCCCGCTTTACTATGTCCTCAAATCCGGCCTTAGTGAAATTCGACTTCAGCCTCAGTTCTTTAAGTTTACGCCTCACCGCGACAGGAGGCCTTTCACGCGCAAGGCACGGCGCCTTAAGATGCCTGATAATCCCGTCTATTTTTTTGCACGCCCCATGATATGCCTTCGCCGGGTCCTTTTCACAATGAACATTCGACACAACCTTTATCGTATGATCGACATGGTCGAATATAAGGATTGTGTCGGTAAGCATTAATATCGAATCGGGAATTTTGAGATCGTCATAATTTTTATCCGGGATCGCTTCTATGAATCGCACCATGTCGTATCCGAGGAACCCGACGAACCCGCCGCAGAAGCGCGGAAGGCCTTTGACCTTAACAAAATTGTAGCGGCCAAGCAGTTTTTTTAGTTCTTCCAGCGGGTCCAGGGCATCATAGCTTCTGGTAATATTGCCCTCCCGGATAGCTATCTTCCTGCCCTTGCTCGAAAACACCATAGAGGGGGAGCTTCCAAGAAATGAATAACGCGCGATACGCTCACCGCCCTCCACAGATTCAAGTAAAAATGAGTAATCGCCGGTATCTATCTTCGCATACGCCGATAAAGGCGTCTCGAAATCAGCCAATATCTCGCGGTAGACCGGGATGAGGTTGCCCTTACCTGCCAAATTTATGAACTCTTCTTTCGAGGGATGGAACATTATTTATACACCTTCAAAGGATTGAATACGCGTTTTCCGACAACCCTGATACTGCCGTCCTTCGCAAGAGTTCTGTAATAGCATGTAAAGTAGCCGTCGTGGCAGGCCGCGGCCTTCTGCGCCACCTCCAACAGGATGGAATTACCTTCGCAGTCAATCCATGCCGACTTCACTATCTGGATGCAACCGCTCGTCTGGCCCTTCATCATGAGCCGGCCCTTTGAGCGGCGATATACATACACCTTCTTTTCTTTCAGCGTCTTCCGAAGCGCCTCGCGGTTCATGTAGCAAAGGGTCAGCACCTTCTTTGATTTGTAATCCTGGATTATCGACGGCACCAGGCCTCTCTCGTCAAATCTTATCGCTTTCATTATCTTATTCATAACCGCACGAGAATTCCTCTCTTTCGTAAATACTCTTTGGCCTCGCGGACAGAATACTCCCGAAAATGGAATATCGACGCCGCAAGGACCGCATCGGCCCTGCCGGCGGTCATTGCATCATAAAGATGCCTGATTGTTCCCGCCCCGCCCGACGCTATAACCGGCACGCTTACCGATTCGCTGATCCTTCGAGTAAGCTCGATGTCGTACCCTTCCTTAGTCCCGTCGTAATCCATGCTTGTCAGAAGGATCTCGCCCGCCCCGAACGATTCCATTTTTTTCGCCCACTTGACCGCGTCAAGGCCCGTCGGAGTCCTGCCGCCGTTAATATAAACTTCCCACTTTTCCCCTGTACGCTGTACGCCCTTCGACAAGCTCAGGGCTTGTCCCGAGCGAAGTCGAGGGACGCCATACGCTTTACGCCTCGCGTCGATTGCGAGCACTATACACTGGCTTCCGAACCTCGATGAGGCCTTCCTGATAAAGGCCGGCTCTTTAACAGCCGCGGTATTTATCGAGACCTTATCGCACCCGGCTTTCAGGAGAGAGCGTATGTTATCTATTGTGCGTATCCCGCCGCCAACGGTGAACGGCAGGAATATGTTATCCGCGACCTTCTTTACAAGCTCTATTATTGTCCCGCGCTTCTCGCAGCTTGCCGTTATATCAAGGAATACAAGCTCGTCCGCGCCTTCCCTGTCATAAAACTTCGCGTTCTCGACGGCATCGCCGGCATCTCTTAAATTTATGAAGTTGACGCCCTTTACGACACGGCCGTCTTTAATGTCGAGGCAGGGAATTATCCGTTTTGTGAGCATATCTTGATGGCTTCGCCTAAATCGATCCTGTTTTCATATAGGGCCTTGCCTATTATCACGCCCTTAAGCCCGTCCTTCTCCAGCGCCTTAAGGCTGCGCACGTCATCTATGCTTGAAACTCCGCCTGAGGCGATAATATCCAGGTCGGTAATCGCGAGAAGTTCTTCCAATCCTTCAATATTCGGCCCCTCAAGCATTCCGTCTCTTGAACAATCTGTATAATTTATCGTTCTGATCCCGGACTTTTTTATAATTTCAAGGAGCTCGGCGATTTTAAGGCCGCTCTCCGACATCCACCCCTTCGTTTGAACCACGCCGTTCCGGGTATCGACCGCGGCAACGATCCTGCCATTAAACTTCTTCGCGATTACACTGATGAACTTCTCGTCGAGGGCCCTCGTCCCGATAACCGCCTTATCTATCCCCGATTCGAGGACAATTCTTACACCCGCTTCATCGCGTATGCCGCCGCCGAACTCAATCTTCGGCTTCACCTTTTTGGCTATTCTTCCGACTATCGCCAGGTTCTTAAGCCGGCCCTCTATCGCGCCGTCCAGATCGACAACGTGAATCATGCCAACGCCGAACGCGGCCCATCTTTCGGCAACTTCAAGCGGCGAGTCGGAATAGACCGTCTCTTTATCGGCAGAGCCCTGGGTAAGCCGCACAACCCTTCCGCCTTTTATGTCTATGGCCGGTATTACTATCATTTTAATTTGACGAAGTTTCTCAGTAACCTCAATCCTACTCCCTGGCTCTTTTCCGGATGAAATTGAAAGGCGTAAATATTGTCTTTACGGATACCTGAGGCGAATTTTATGCCATAATCGGTTGTCGTCAAAATCACGCCCTTATCCTTTGGCTCGACATAATAGGAGTGGACAAAATACATATATGAACCGCTCGGCACCCCCCTTAATATTTTACGGGCAACGGACGACGGACTACGGGCTACGATTTTGTTCCAACCCATGTGCGGGACTTTAAGAGCGTTGTTCGTTGTTTGTTGTCCGTCGTCCGTTATTTGTTGTTTGTAATTCGTGAACCTGAACTTCTTTACCTCGCCTTTTAGCACGCAAAGCCCTTTGACTCCCGGCGCCTCGGCGCTCTTCTCGAACAATAGCTGCAGCCCCAGGCACAGGCCTAAGAACGGAATGCCTAAAGCTATTGTCTCTTTGATCGCCTCGTCAAGCTTAAGACGCCTAAGCTCTTTCATGGCATCGCCGAACGCACCGACGCCCGGCAAGACAAGCTTTTCGCACTTCTTTAAACCGGCGGGTTTAGATATAAAGACAGCCTCCGCCCCGACTTTCTCAAGCGCCTTCTGGACGCTCCGCAAATTTCCCATTCCGTAGTCTATCACGGCTATCATGATTGTCATCCGCCTCTTTTTAGCGTATAGCGTTTAGCGGATAGCGTATAGTAAGTCAGACGACTTTCCCTATACGCTAAACGCTACCCGCTATACGCTAAACTCGTTGGCTAACTCAACTATCCGCTATACGCTACACGCTAAACGCTAAACTTGTTGCCTGACTCAATCGATTCTCCCCTTCGTCGACGGCACGCCCTTACGGCGCCGGTCGACCTGAGTTGCCTCGTCTAGGGCCAAGCCAAACGCCTTAAAGATTGCCTCTAAAACATGGTGGACGTCATCGCCCGAATAGACCTCGACATGCAGGTTAATATTCGCGGACTTCGCGAACGTGTCGAGGAAATCTTTGCCTTCGAGAAAAGAGTATCCTTCCTCGCGCGAAACCTGCTCGGCCCAGCCGGTGGGCGGCGTCCTCCAGATAAAGGCGTATCGCCCGCCTACATCCACCGTCACCTTGGCGCTGGCCGCGTCCATCGGCACTTCCTTTGAACCAAATCTTTTAATCCCCCTGCAGTCGCCAAGCGCCTCCCTGAACGCCTTTCCTAAACATATGGCTACGTCTTCGTTGGTGTGATGGCTATCCACCTTAAGGTCGCCCTTGGCTCTCAAGATAAGATCAAATAATCCGTGAAAGGCGAATAGCGTCAGCATGTGGTCAAGAAACCCGATGCCGGTATCTAAATCGGCCCTGCCTTTTCCGTCGATCGCCAGCCTTCCAGCTATCTTCGTCTCCGTCGTCGTGCGCTTAATGTGAGCGCTTCGTTCCTTTTTCGGCATCTTTCACCTCGCTATAGCCTATTTTTAGCGTTTAGCGGATAGTAAGTCGTACGACTTTTCTAAACGCTATACGCTACCCGCTATACGCTAATCCTATCGTATGACTCAAAATCTCGCCTTCACAGAATCGAGATGCTTTGACATGCGCTCTATTCCGGCCATCTTTTCGAGCGGTTCACGAATTTTCTCAAGCGCTTTTTTAGTGAACGACAATATGTGGGAGCTCTTATAAAAATCGGCCAGGCCAAGCCCGGAGAAAAAGCGCGCGCTGCCGCCGGTCGGAAGCACGTGGCTTGGGCCCGCCACATAATCACCGACCGCAACCGGCGTATACGGCCCGAGGAATATCGCGCCGGCGTTCGTTATCCTGTTCAAAATCCGTTTTGGGTCGCTCGTAAGTATCTGAAGATGCTCCGGCGCCAGCATGTTTGAGGCTTCCGCCGCCGCCTCCATATTCTTGACCAGGATCACGTATCCTTTGATCTCCTCTTTTTTGAATTGCCTCGCCAGCCTCTTTGAATTCGTTATCAGGATCGACAGCCCCATAAAGTGCTCGGCCTGCGCCTCGAGGTCAGCCCTGATGAAATTCACGTTCGAAAGCTGATTAGCGATTATCGCGACTTCCGTCGGGCCGGCCAGCATATCTATGCCGCAGTATCCGAACACCTGCCTCTTGGCCTCTGTCACATACGCGTTTCCGGGCCCCACTATCTTGTCAACCTTCGGGATGGTCTTCGTCCCGAACGCGAGCGCGGCAATGGCCTGCGCGCCGCCAATCTTGTAGATCTCGTCCACCTTTAAAAGATTCGCGACTACCAGGATGTGAGGATCGACGGATTTATATTGGTTCGGAGGAGTCACTAGCACTATCTTTTTGACACCCGCCATCTTGGCCGGGATCACCGTCATGTACACGCTCGAGACAAGAGGCAGAGTCCCGCTCGGGACATAGACGCCCACTTTATCGAGCGGCGTAATCTTCTCACCCAACAGCACGCCATCGGCATCCTTTATCTTCCAGGATTTTTTAAGCTGCTTCCTGTAGAATTTATTCAGGTTATCCGTCACTAATTTCAAGGTGGAGACAAACTCCGGTTTAATATCCTGATACGCTCCGGATGTTTCGCATTCGGAGACCTTAAGGTCCTTTGGCGCGAGCTTAACGCGGTCGAATCTCCTGGTATATTTGATAACCGCCTCGTCGCCGTAGAGTTTCACTGTCTCGACAATTTTGCGCACGCTTTCGACTATGCGCTTATTCCTGCCGCAGTTCCTGTCACAGAGCTTCTGGAATTGCTTACTCCCTACTTTTACCAGCTTCATCTAAGCCAGGCCTCCCTTGATTATTTCAAAAATTTTCCCAAAGGCGCCTTCCAGCTTTTCCGGCGACTTGCCGCCGCCCTGGGCGAAGGTATCCCTGCCTCCGCCTGAACCGTCTATCATTTCGGCCAGGCCCCTGGCTATCGCGCTTGCGTTCATATTCTTTTCGGCAAGGCCTTCGGTCATATTAACTATGAACGATACTCTGTCTCCGGCCGTAGCGGCGAGTATCACGACCGACCGTCCCGCCTTCTCTTTTATCCTGTCGCTTAATATCCTTAAACCGTCCAGATTGATATCGTCTATGACGGCTGTTATCACCTTGGCAGGCCCTATTGCTTTGGCTTGCGCGATTAAACCGTCCACTTTTTTCGTTTCTTCCTTTATCCTGTTCACAATGCGTCTTTTTTCCTCTTCCTGCCGCCTTTCGGCTTTGAGCTTTGAGTTTTGAGCATCTTCTCGTTTCGCCATCCAGCCTTTGGCCGCCTCACCTGTAAGAGCTTCTATGCGGCGAACGCCTGAGGCGATCGAGCTTTCGCTCGTAATACTGACTACGCCTATTGCTTTTGTATTGTCAACGTGCGTGCCTCCGCAGAGCTCTTTCGAGATATCGCCGATCGAGACGACCCTCACCTCCTGGCCATATTTTTCGCCGAAAAGCGCCATGGCGCCTTCTCTCCTTGCGTCCCCGAGGCCCTTTATCTGGCTCCTGACGGCAAGGCCCTTCTTTATAGCTTCGTTGACCAACTCTTCGACCCTGGCAATCTCGCGCGCTTCCATCTTCTTCATGTGCGTAAAATCGAACCGCAGATGTCCGCTGTCCACGAGCGAGCCGGTCTGGTGGACATGTTCGCCCAGGACTTTCTTAAGCGCGGCCTGCAGGAGATGCGTTGCCGTATGATTAGCCATAGTTTTTTTTCTGGCCTTTTCATCGATTTCAACTTCCGCAATTTCGTTTTTTACGATATGGCCTCGTAGCATCTTCCCGATATGGACGATCGTATCGCCTATTCTTTTGGCGTCTTCTACCTCCATCGCGCCGGATTTCGTCTCGATCCTGCCACAGTCCCCGGCCTGGCCGCCGGATTCTCCATAGAAAGGCGTCTTATCGAGAATAACCTCTCCGCCTTCGAGGACAGCCAGGACGTTCGCCTGCGCGCGTGATTCCTCATACCCGAGAAACTCGGTCTTAAGGCCGAGCGCTCCGATCTTCTGCGCGAACGTTTCGGTGAATATCTCTTCCCTTATCTTCGTCTTTCGCCGCGATTCTTCTCTTTGCCGGTCGAGCATCCTGTCAAACGCTAATCTATCAATCCGTAACTCAAATTTCTCAGAGATCTCCTCGAGCATCTCGTAGGGCATTCCATATGTATCGTAAAAATTAAACGCCGCCTCAGACAGCATCCCGATATCGCCGCGCTTTTTAATATTTTCAAAAGCCTCTTCCACTTTTGGAACCTGCGTCTCGATCACAACCATATAATTCTCTTCTTCCCTTTTGATGACCTGGGCGATATCGTCACGCGCCTCTTTCAGTTCAGGATAGGGCCCTGCCATAACTTCGCTGATAATGCTTACAAGTTTATATAAAACCGGCCCGTCCGAGCCTATGTCTCTGGCATAAGACGCCGACCGCCTTATCAGCTTCCTGACAACGTACCCGCGCCCTTCATTCGACGGCATAACTCCGTCAGCGATGCAGAACACAACCGCTCGGATATGATCAGCAATTGCGTTCATTTTAGAAATTCGGATTTTTGAATCCGAATTTTGGTTTTCGGTCTGTGGTCTTTGGTCTGTGGTCTTTGGTCTACGGTCTATCTCCTTCTCTATCATCGCTACAATGGGCCGAAATATATCTATCTCGAAGTTAGACTTCGCGCACTGTGTCACTGACGCTATCCGCTCGAGCCCCATCCCCGTATCGATGTTCTTGTTCGGAAGCGGCTTTAAGCTTCCGTCCGGCTGCCTGTCGAACTGCGTAAAAACAAGATTCCATATCTCGATGAACCTGCCGCAGCCGCATGCGGGCGTGCAATCAATCCTGCCGCAACCGGCATCTTTGCCGTAATCGTAAAATATCTCGGAACACGGCCCGCAAGGGCCGTTCGGCCCTTTTGTCGGAGCTTCGGACGGCCAGAAATTTTCCTTCTCCCCAAACCTGATTATCTTCTCCTCAGGGACATTTACGGCATCCTTCCATATGTTGCGCGCCTCATCGTCATCTTTATATATGGATACCCACAACCTTTCAGTTTTTAGCTGTAAACCGTTAACTAAAAACTCCCACGCCCAAAGGATCGCTTCTTTTTTAAAATAATCTCCGAATGAAAAATTCCCGAGCATCTCAAAAAACGTGTGGTGGCCGGGAGTCCTGCCGACGTTCTCGAGATCGCCGGTCCGCAGGCACTTCTGCGATGACGCCGCGCGCCGGTATGTTATGCCGCGGCCAAGGAATTTCTCCTTAAACTGGTTCATCCCCGCGCCGGTGAATAAAAGCGTCGGATCATCCTTCGGCGCGAGCGAATCGCTCTCTACGATCGTGTGAGCTTTGGATTTAAAGAAGTCTAAAAAAGCCTGTCGTATGGTGTCGGTATTCATAGGAAGTTATCGGTTGTCGGTTGTCGGTTTGGTCAGCGCCTCGTTGATCCGTCTCACTGTATCGTACTTGAACCCGCGCCTCATCAGGAAATCATATAGCCGCTTAAGCGCCTTTCGCCTGTCAAGCTTCTTAAGGCGCTCGAACCTTTCCACGGCCATACTGAAAGCAACCTCATACTCATCGTAACTTCCGGCTTTGTCCGCCATGGTGGCTTCGATTATCGAATCTTTGACGCCCTTCTCTTTCAGCTCATGCCTCAGGACGACATCGCCGACAGGGCTTGAATGCATCCGCGACTCCATCCACAGTTTCGCGAATTTCGCGTCATCAATATCGCCTGTCCGCTTAAGGCCTTCGACAATGCCGTCTATCACTGGCCCGTCATAGCCTTTAAGCTCAAGGCGCCTGCGTATTTCGAATTCGCTTCTCGGCCGCTGGCGAAGCAGCATATAGGCGTTATTCTTTGCGCGGATTTTTAGCTTGTCGGATTCCATAAGAAGTCCTCAACCGTAAGAATCCGCCGCACTAAATTTTTACGGATCCTGTCGCGCGGTCATAAAATTTTATGGGTCCTGCCGCCCCCTCGCCTTTTGTTTTATAGGGGGCGCCAACGCGCCCGAGGCGAATCAATGAGGCGAGCGTGGACACGAGACGCCGTAAGCCCCCTATACGGCAAAAGGCTCGGGAGCGTCACCCATAAAATTTTATCTATTTTTCTCTCTGCAGAAAATTTTTCGGGTAGCGTCGAAGGACATAAGGCCATGGGGGTTGAGCCGTATAAATTTTGTTAACTACGCACTACCATAAAACGTTTATGACCGTTATATCCATAGCGGCTGTAAAGCTTAAAATAACTAAACTAAAAGGATTTATTCCTTGATAACAAAATTAGGCGAAGCCCCCTGGCCGCATGGCCAAGAGAGTCGAAGCCGAAAAATTTCCTCCTCTGCTCATCTTTCGCTTTGACGGGTTGAAGCAGCCCATCATGAGGTTCGGGAAGCTTTCCTTGAGCGAATTGATAACTTGGCCAATCCCGATAAGTTTATCGCGCGCTACCCGGACTTTTAATTCTTTGAAATATAAAAGCGGATCGAAATTGAGATTGCGCCACTGGATCATGTCAACACCGTAGTTTTCGATGAACTTTTTGAAAGCGGAAAATTCCTCTTCCCAATCCGTGAAGCCCGGCATCGTCAGGTAATTTATCGATACAAACCGATTTTTTCTCCTCGCGAGTTTAATCGACTTTAACACATCTTGGAAAGCATAATTTAGCGGCCTGTAGTATCTCGCGTAATACAATTCTTGAGCGCTGTTTAAACTCACCCGTATGCTGTCGAGGCCGGCGTCGAAAAGTCCGGCCAGGGCGCCGGGTGAGCTTGCGTTCGTATTCATATTTATTATGCCTTTAGAGGTCTTTTGCCTGATAAGCCGTATGGATTTTTCGATCGTATCGCTGACGAGCAGCCCTTCGCCCTCGCATCCCTGGCCAAAGCTTACCACAGCGTCCTTTACATTCGCGATATGGAATAACGCGATTTCGCTTATTTCTTCCGGATCCGGAATAAACCTGATTCTCGGCTGGCTCGCCGAACACATATTCCGTTCCTGATGAGAGATACATCCTGCGCAGCGCGCATTGCAAAAAGGCGATGCGGGAAGCGGACATTCATGTTTACTCAAAAAGAAATTCTGCGCGCCGCAGCAGCCGTAAGACAAGGCGCACCTTTCGAGGTGCCGCACGAGGGCATTGTCGGGAAAGATCCTTCGAAATCGCGCTATATTTTTTCTTACCAATGCCATATTGATAAAGCGGCTGTCATGCCGGAGGCCTCTGTCCACCCTTAAAGCGGAAACGAATATCCTGCCTTTATAGAAGCTTGCGGCGGCGTAGGAAAATAGCGGGAGCGCTTTAGACCTTGCGGCCTCTCTGTATGAAACGCTGTTGGTTACGGCATATCCGGGCGATATAAATGCCGCGACGGCAAGATATTTATCATTCAAGATTGTAAAATTATCTTTCGCGCGATCGTATCCGATCGGCGCCCTATTCGGCGTCATAAACAGTATGCTGCCGCCAGGCAGTTCGATAAGCTTTTCAGGATAAATCCTGAAAAAATGCCCGGCTGCCATGCCGGTTGCTTCCAATTCCGGATGGCAGAAAATCCTCCCTCTCTTATTGGAAACGAGTAATCTCGGATACTCTTTCTTCATTTTTTTGGTGTGATGGCGCGCATGAATTTATTTTTTAGATCCGGCCTGTTCAGAAGCTTGAGGGCCTCTAGTATATATTTTTTATTTTGTGGCTGATTATACTGGATGAGAGCGCGCTGAAGCCTTCTCGCCCTCTCCCCTTTTGCTACATAGATAGGATTGCCGGTAGATATGTCCTTTTCCGTGTAATACATACAACCGGATGCCGTCATGGGCAGCGGTATGAAATCCTGGATCTGTTCGGGACGGAGTCCTTTACTCATGAGGATAAGCGCAAGGCCCAATGCATCCAAAAGGCTTGTGCCCGGATGGGCATTTATAAAATAATTTACGAGAAACTGTTTTTTATGCAGCTGCCTGTTTGTTTCGTTAAAACGGCTGACGAATTGCTCATAAACGCCGAACGTCGGTTTATTCATAAGTTTCAATATGGCATCACCGCAATATTCGGGAGCTACCTTTATCCGGCCGCTTATATGGGATGCGCAGAGCCTTCGCAGATATTCACCGGATAATCTATCCGTAAGAAGATCGTGCCTTAAGCCGCTTCCGATAAATATATGTTTAACCTTAGGGATCTTTGCGCATTCATCCCATAGTTTAATCGTCTGGCTGTATCCGAGCGTGAGATTTTCGCATTTTGAGGGAATAAGGCACAGCTTATCCCGGCATGCGCCTTCATTTTTCCAGAATTTACATTCGCACTTATATAGATTCGCGGTCGGCCCGCCGACGTCGGTTATCGTTCCGCCAAAACCTTTAAGCCTTGTGAGGATTTCTGCCTCTTTTAAAATAGAACCGGGACTGCGGCTTTGGACAATCCTTCCCTGGTGCAGATATAGTGAGCAAAAATTGCAGCTGCCGGGGCAGCCACGATGCGAGGTTATGGAAAATCTCACAGTCTCAAATCCCGGCACACCGCCATCTTTGTCGTATGCGCGATGCCACGATCGGGCGTAATCTAAAAGATATAATTTATCAAGCTCTGCGCTGGTGAGCGGGAGAGCGCCGGGAAGCTGGATTACAAACCTTCCCCCGTGCTTCTGAATCACGCACTTTCCGCGATGTGGATCCGTTTCCGAATATATTTTTTTGAATGCGTGGATGAATTTGTCTTTATGGCTCGCAACTTCTTCAAAAGACGGTATTTCGACATAATCATTTATTCCGTCTATGCTGCTTCGCGCAATCACCGTTCCGTTAATATTATTCAAGTCATGTTTGTTCTCGCCTCTCGCAAGACGCCTGGATATCTCTAAAACCTGCCGCTCCCCCATTCCGTAGACGAGGATATCGGCCTTCGAGTCCAGGAGTATTGAACGCTTCACCGTGTCGGACCAATAGTCGTAATGCGCAAGCCTTCTTAAGCTCGCCTCAACTCCGCCAAGGACTACCATGGCGCCCGGAAAAACCTCCCTTATTTTATTCGCATATAGTATACTTGCCCTGTCAGGCCTTTTAAATGGCTTACCCCCCGCCGAATAATCATCTGTTCGCCGTAATTTCCGGTTCGCCGTGTAGTTTGCGACCATCGAGTCCAGATTTCCGGCGCTGACACCGAAAAATAACCTGGGCCTCCCGAGCTTAACGAAATCATCCGGCTTCTTCCAATCGGGCTGAGCGATTATACCTACCTTAAACCCCGCGTCTTCCAGAGCCCTTCCGATCAGCGCGGCGCCGTAAGAAGGGTGGTCGACATATGCGTCTCCGGTTATAAGGACGATGTCGAGCGTGTCCCATCCGCGCTCATCGAGGTCTTCCTTTGAGATCGGCAGAAATCTTCTACTCATGGTCTATCACGTTGTGCGACAGGATGGCTCCTGCCGCTTCGCTTGAAATTTTTCAGCCTCAGCAGTCTTATGGACACAAGGCCAGGGCCTTTCGCCTAATTTTGCAATCAAGTGTATTTAAAGTTTATATATCTATTCCGGTTATTTTTGTTCCTGTCTATACGATGCTCTTAATAGTTTTAAGGTATCGCAACCTTAGCAAAATTCATACGGCTCAAGGCCCGTGGCCTTGTGTCCATGTAGCCAGGAGCTGAAAAATTTCCTCACTCATTTGATAAGTTTTTTTATTTCGCGAGGGGCGGCTACCGGCAGGATGCCCTTGAGGCGTATAAATGCCGCCAAGGTATAGCTACCACTTGCCTATATACTACCATTAGCTATCCCCTCGGCATGTCATCGCAAATATAATTACTACCAAAACCAAAAAATCCTAGATGGCGGCATTAGCCGAAAGGGCACCTGCCGATAGCCGCCCTATCGGCCTTGAGATTAGAAATTTGGTCCTGCCACGCGGGATAGACTGTGCTATCTTATATCGTACCTATTTGTTATAGGCATACGCCTGTCTTTACCGAAAGCCTTGGGGGTAATTTTTATGCCCGGAGGCGCCTGCCTTCTCTTGTATTCGCTCCTATCCACCATCCTCAAAACCTTTTCAGCCGCTTCTCTATCAAAGCCCATCGATACTATTTCTTTTAAGCCCCTGTCATCTTCAATATATGCCTTAAGGATCTTATCAAGGATTTCATATGGCGGCAGGGTATCGCTGTCTTTCTGGTCCGGCTTAAGCTCCGCGGTTGGCTCTCTTGCGATTATGGAACAAGGTATAATCTCGCCTATAGAATTTCTGTACCGCGCAAGATCATAAACGAGCGTCTTCGGGACATCTTTAATAACAGCGAACCCTCCGGCCATATCACCGTACAGCGTCGCGTAACCCGTGCTCATCTCGGACTTGTTTCCTGTGGTCAGGACGAGCCACCCGAATTTATTGGAGAACGCCATAAGAATATTGCCCCTGATGCGCGCCTGCAGGTTCTCTTCGGTTATATCCCTTCCGGACCCTGAAAATTCCGGTTCGAGCACCATAAGATAGAGCTTGAATATCTGATCGATCGAAAAGTCTATAAAATTTATCCCGAGGTTGTCGGCCAATTCCGCCGCGCAAGTCTTTGATTGCTCGGAAGAATAATGAGTCGACATGAATATGCCCGTCACGTTTTCCTTGCCTAAAGCGTCGACCGCCAAAGTCGCGACAAGGCCAGAGTCTATTCCTCCGCTTAAACCTATTACAACTTTTGTAAAACCGTTCTTGGCGGCATAGTCCTTCAGCCCCAGAAGCAGCGCCTGATAAACTTCAGCTGTTTCGTCTAAGGGTTTCACG
>JAUYDB010000190.1 GCA_030691985.1 Candidatus Omnitrophota bacterium
ACTTCGAGCTCGCCGGGAAAAACCTTAAGGAATTCTCCCTGTCCCTTTGCCGCGAGCGTCACGTCTCTTGTTTTTTCGTCATACACGTAAAAAAGTTCCGACTCCAGTGCCATGCGCTCCGACTCAAATCCCTTTCTCTCAAAATAGCCTATGACCTCGTCTAATTTTCTTTTTAGGAAGGGGTAATCCGCTACCATCTTGAGCAATCTTTTATCTTTCGGCGAACCCTTATGGACAACGTATAAATGCTGTTTGAATTCGTCGCTCGAGGTGTTATTTTCCTTAACCATCGCCTCGAGTTTATCAATATATCCTTTTATGAAGGACTCCTGCCTCTTGTATAACCTGTCTATGAAAGGCCTTACTTCATCATACCTGTGATATGTTTCCTCAACCGGCCCCGATATTATGAGAGGAGTCCTCGCTTCGTCTACCAATATGCTGTCAACCTCGTCGACGATGGCGTAGTAAAATCCGCGCTGAACCATGTCCTCTTTTCTCAGCTTCATGTTATCGCGCAGGTAATCGAAGCCGAATTCATTATTTGTGCCGTAAGTGATGTCGCAATTGTACGCGTTTTTCCTCGCCTCGTCGTCCATATCATGCTGGATAACGCCGACTGTGAGGCCCAAAAATTCGTAGACAGGCCCCATCCAGTTTCTGTCCCTCTGGGCAAGGTAATCATTCACCGTTACCAGATGCGTGCCGCGCCCGGCGAGCGCGTTTAAATAGAGAGGCAGGGTAGCAACGAGTGTTTTTCCTTCGCCGGTGGACATCTCGGCGATCATGCCCCTATGAAGGACTATGCCGCCCAATAACTGCACGTCAAAATGCCTCATTTTTATCGTGCGTTTTGCCGCTTCTCTCACGACGGCAAAGGCCTCCGGAAGAATTTCCTCGAATGCCCTATCCTTTATACTCTTCAGCTTTTCTTTGACTTTTTCTTTTTCGTCCGGCGATGCCACTTCGCTTAATTTTGCCTCAAGCGCTGTCAGCTCTTCGGCGTTTTCGCC
>JAUYDB010000263.1 GCA_030691985.1 Candidatus Omnitrophota bacterium
GACTGCCCTAAGGGCGAGGGAGGACAGTCCCGTAGTTGGTGATTATATCATACGATTATATTAATTCAAGGACTTATTATGGTAAGTGCAATTCGGTTTGGGGACGTTGCTTGGAGAAGGATTAAATATCCGTAATATTGAAGCTATTCACAGCGGTAGCGGGCATTTAAGGGTACGCTCCCGGCCTATCGATATACCCATCGTCTGCGCATCTTTGCGTCTTCTATTTGTTTTCTTCTTGATTCTTCTTTATACTCTATACCCTTTTCCCTGTATGTGGGCCCGCCGGAGACAACCGCGCCCTGTTTCTGCCGAGCCATAATAGATTTAAGCCTTTCTTCGGGATTCAACGGCACCTGCTTTTTATCCCACCCCTTAACCTTGCCATCCACCAGATACACGGTTATAATGTCTTTCAAATCCGCCGTCGTTACTATATCATCGAATACAATCCATTCTTCATTTTTATTTCTGTAATAATCTTTCTGGCTGGTTTGCGGATATATCTCATACAGTTTCTTCGCGCTCATGCCTACATATAAAGGCGTAGCGCCATCTCCAATCCTCTCCGTCCTATCTTCTGGCGGCGGTTTGTACTCGGTTTCGGCGTACGCATAAATGGCCATAGAGAAGGCGAGAATAAATGCGGCCGATAATTTGTTTTTGCTATGGGCCCATGGCATAATCATAAATATTCCGCTTTTTCAAGCTCAGCGATAATCGCCGTAAATAATGGCGCTTTTATTACTCCGACAAGGGGCGTCCTTTTTTCGTCGCGGCTGAAATATCCGCTGGCCTTACCCTTTCTAACCAACCGCCCTCCAAGTTTCGCGTATGGTTGAATAAAAAAGGCTTCCCTTTGGCCTATATTCGGTATGCTGATAATTTCTTTTTTTTCAACCACACCAAAAAGATGATAATTGGATTCGTTGTTGGAAACCCAGCAATCGATGCCCTTGCCTACGGACATGGGTAACGTCCTGAAATAGTAATACGCGCTTACAGGGTCCTGAACTTTTGGAGGTATATCAAAAACCTTTTCGGATTTATCAAGGAAATTTTTGAAATACGCCTTGTGGTTTGTCTGGTCGAATACAGTCACCGCGTCTTTTTTATAACGGCCCTCTCTGCGGTATACTTCATGACGCAAGGTATAAAGACCTTCCATATCCACATAGGAAACATAGCGATCATCTATTTTGTATATTTTAGAACAAAAATCGTTAGTCTTTGCCGCGATCTCGACTTCGTAGGCATCTCTACCATGGATATTCTTTATGCCGTTTATCGAAACTACTATTTTTCCTACAGGCGCCTTGAGCCACCGTACATTATATGTAACGCGTTCGTATTTAGGAATCCTGGCGGGAGGCGCTGCAACGGCCCCTTCCTGGGGCTGTTCGGCAAAAGAGAGCGCTGTCGCAATGAAAACGAGGGCAAAACCAATGCTGGCAATCTTAAACATAACTTTTATCAACGATGCTATATGACGCCATATTTCACAAATTTATTCCTCGCCGCCTATAGCGAGGAAATTTTTCAGTTTCCTCGACCTGGTAGGATGCCTCAATTTTCTAAGCGCCTTAGCCTCGATCTGCCTCACGCGCTCCCTGGTTACTTTGAACACCGCCCCCACTTCTTCGAGCGTCCTGGGATAACCGTCCCCTATGCCAAAACGCAGTCTTAATACTTTCTTTTCCCGGTCGGTCAGGGTATCCAGGACATCGTCCATCTGCTCCCTTAACATTGAATAGGCGGTTGCATTCGCAGGCGATATGGCGCGTTTATCCTCTATGAAATCCCCGAAGTGCGTATCTCCCTCGTCGCCTATCGGAGTTTGCAGGGATATCGGTTCCTGAGCGATCTTCAATACGCCTCTCACCTTGTCTACGGGCATCCTCATCTTATGGGCTATCTCTTCAGGCGTGGGCTCCTTACCGTTTTGCTGGACAAGTATCCGCGAAACCTTTATCAGCTTATTTATAGTCTCGGTCATATGAACCGGAATCCTGATCGTCCTCGACTGATCGGCAATGGAACGCGTAATAGCCTGCCGTATCCACCACGTAGCATAAGTTGAAAATTTATAACCGCGCTTATATTCAAACTTGTCGACCGCTTTCATCAAACCGATATTCCCCTCCTGGATGAGGTCCAGGAAAGACAATCCCCTATTAGTATATTTCTTCGCTATGCTCACCACAAGCCTGAGGTTGGCGCCAACCAGTTCTTTTTTTGCCTTGTTGAATTTGGCTTCCGTAGATCTTATAAGTTTGAAGTGCTCCCTTATCTTATCTATTGGTTCGCCGAACTTGTTTTCCATTCTTCTTTTGTTTTTTAAAAGCCTATTTATCTCTTTTCTGTTTCCCCTTTTTCTCATCCTCGCCAGCGAACTGTCGACCCTGATAAATTCTTCCAGATATTCCTCTATCCTTACTGCCATCTCCTCAATGACCGACATAGAAAGGTTCATCTCCCTCACAAGGCGCGCTATTGTGGCTGTATTTCTCGTCTTGCTTAGATTTTCCGCAAGGCGCGCGAGGCGCCTGGTCAGCCGGGAGGCGCTGAATTTCATATTAACATTTATATATTCTTCCGGATTAATCTCTTTGTTCAGGATTTTAGCGGCCACCTCCATGGCTTTATATTTCGATATCCTGACCTTCAATACGGCATCCCTGAATATAGCCTCCGCATATTTAATCCGCTCGGCTATCTCTATCTCTTCTTTTCTCGTAAGAAGCGGTATCTGGCCCATCTGCTTTAAATACATCTTGACAGGGTCATCTATCTGCGCATACTTCGGGATCTCTGCCTTCTCTATTTCTTCTTTCTTCTCCTCAATACCCTCTTCCGCGGCTTCCTTCGCGAGATCTTCTTCGCTGTCCACCAATTTTATATTTTCTTCACCGAGTATGCCGAGGATCTCGTCTATCTCTTCAGATGATACGATATCAACCGGAAGTATATTATTCACCTCTTCGAAAGTAAGGTGCCCCTTCTCTTTCCCCAGGGCTATCAATTCTGACAATTCCTTAAATCTCTTCTTGCCTCCTGGAATTTTCTGATCAGGGCCATTCGACATCGTATTCTTCTCAATGCTGACAGCTATTCTTTGCTTGCCTGGAATGAATTTTTTTAGAAACGATCTCTTAAAGAAAGCTTTACGTTTTAAGCTTAGCGGCATTCTTCGCTTGCGCAAAGATACTTTCTTTTTAATATTTTTATTAATCTTCTTCATCTTATACCTTAATATTCATGACTCATGCTTAAGCGTAATCTTCGGCCCTTCGGTAAACTCAGGGTCGTCCCGAGCTTTTGTCGAGGGATGGCAGGCTCGAGGCCAACTCTCCGGTCAAAGGGTTGATTTTAACGAGGTTGCTATATTCACTCACAAGCTTTTTCACCTGGTCCTCGTCTTTTTGACCATGGGCCGCCCTTA
>JAUYDB010000267.1 GCA_030691985.1 Candidatus Omnitrophota bacterium
GATTGAATCTATCGCGCCAGCTATCGGAACTATCATGTTATAGTAAGATACCGAACCGGGCGGAATAATCTTTCGCCTTAGTATGCTGCCATGCCAGAACCAGGCTAGCGCGGCAAGTTTATTAAAAGCGAAAGCCTTCTCTATGACAAAACCGAGATCCTTGAGATAGGAGACGGTTTCTTTCAACGAGTACCTTCTGTAATGGTTCGCGTGCTTATCAAGCGAGTTATATAAAAATTTGTGATTGGGGCCGATAAAAATAAAAATGCCGTTCTTTTTTAATACATTATATATAAATTCGATAGCCGCCCGATCGGCCTTTATATGCTCAAACACATTAATAGACAAAATCGTATCAATTCGATACTGCGATATCAGCTCTCTGTTGGAATTATCCAATAAATCTATCTTCAAGATTTTGACATTACCATGCTTTCCAAAATTGTTCTTTAACGCGGCCAGATATTCGTCTACTATATCCGATAAGATCAGCTGGGTCCTGTCCAGCATGAATCTTGAATATGTGCCGATCCCGGAACCCGCCTCCCAGACATAATTCCCGAGATATCTTTCTATGTGCCCGAAGAACCACCTATTATATCTGTCCAGACCTGCCATGTGGTCAAGCCACGACTTTTCAATGTTTTTATCGGTCATCTTGCATCCCATCCCTAACCGACAGCTTCTCTGATCATCTCTTCGATCTGTTCCATGGATTGCGCACCGGTCCTCCGCCCAACAATCTCAGAAAATTTAAAAATTATGAAAGTGGGGACGCCGGTAATCTGGTAAATGGACGCGCTGGCAGGATTCTGGTCGACATTCATCCTGGTTATCTTTATCTTTTCACCGTACTGCCTGGACAGTTCTTCAAGCATGGGCTCAACCATCTTGCAGGGAGGGCACCATGATGCCCAGAAATCCACTAAAACCGGCTCCTTCGATTCAAGAACCTCTTTCTTAAAATTAACATCTGTTAATATTAATGGTTTTTCCATCTTTTGAGTCCGTCTTTTTATTATCGGTTTCGCTGATAAGTTCCAGCCTTTCGACCTCTTTCTTCATCCCTGTCCACCAGGTTCTCGGAAGGATAAGGTGCTCTTTTTCTTCTATCCTATTTTTCACATGCGGCTGGACTAGCAGCTCAAATATACGATAGATCTCCTTTTCCAAGGTATCATGCTGTATGAAACCGAATTCGTCGGGCAGCTTATTAAAGATCGGTTCAAACGGATGCCTGTCGGCTTCTACGCGAGGGTTTTCAACGCGCTGTATAACAACCTTCATGCCGAATTCCTTGTCTCCTATCTTCTTGACCGTTTCGGCAAGCTTTCGCATTGTGCAGTATCCGGACATTTGATTTACGACTCCGTACTGTCCCGGCTCGGGCGGTTTGGCGATGAGCCTTGTCATGCATTGCATCGCATCCTCCAGAGCGATAAAACCACGCACCTGTTCGCCCGCCCCGTAAATGGTCAGGGGGAAACCGATGACCGCTTGAGCGACATAGCGGTTTATGACCGTGCCGAAACACTCATCTATATCGAAGCGTGTGCGCAGCCTCAAATCTGCGGCGAGCTCCTCTGTATGCACACCATATATTACTCCCTGCATGACATCATATGAGCGCAGCCACCAATATTTACAGGCCTCATAAACATTAAAGGTATCCTGGACCTTGCTTACATGGTAAAAAGAGACCGGATCCCTCGGCGTGAGTTCTCCTGCCATGCTCCATTGCCTGCCTTTCCAATGCAAGACGGCATCCGCCGGAAACATACCTTCAAAAAGCGGGCGCCCCGTAAGAGGCGTGCCGTATTCTCCCATCGTGCCGAGTTTGACCAGCGATGTCTCCGGGACGACCTCGTGCATCGAGAATAAAAGGCCCAACGTGCCTAT
>JAUYDB010000291.1 GCA_030691985.1 Candidatus Omnitrophota bacterium
GGGTAAGGGTGCCTGAAACAAGCTCTGAATTACGCTCGGCACGGGGGTCGGCGGGGGGCTTATACTGGACGGTAAATTATAAAGAGGTTCAAGCTATGCGGCTGGCGAGTTCGGACATGTTCCGATAAATATCGATGGGCCGAAATGCAACTGCGGCGGCTGGGCGTGCGTTGAGGCTTATGTTGGAAACAGCTATATTGTAAGAGATGTTATTGCCCGGATCAAAAAAGGCGAAAAAACCCTCATAACGAAGCTTGTTAGGGGAGAGCTTTCAAAAATCACCCCAGAGACGATAAGCGAAGCCGATCGTAAGGGGGATAAGTTCGCTAAGCAAGTGTGGGTTGATGTCGGCAACTTTGTCGGCGTCGGCCTTGCCGGAGTCGTAAATTTATTGAATGTGGAAAAGATAGTTATAGGCGGCGGGGTTGCCGAGGCGGGGAAGATATTATTCGATTCCATAAAGGCGACGATAGCTGCCAGAGCAATGAAGCTGCCTGCCAAGACCGTGAAAGTTGTCAAGGCGAAACTCGGTTACGACGCCGGTCTTATCGGCGCCGCAACGCTCGTTTTGTACGAATTAGGAATAACGAATGCTTCGAAATAGATCTAAAAATAGGGACAGCGCCCTATTTTTTCTGCTTTTGCACAGGAAAATAGGGCGCTGTCCCTATTTTCCCCCACCTCGCAGGTGGGATGTTTGCTTTGGCATAATCTGTTTAATCATGGTGCTTAGTATATCTCCGTCTTTCGCCGAAGAGATGAAACCGAAAGCGCCGATAGTCGTTAACGGCGACAAGGTCGAATATTTCCACGAACAGAAGAAAGTTATAGGCACAGGTAATATCTCCATTGATTATCAGGATGTTAAGCTCACCTCCGAAAGAGTCACGGTCTATCTCGATACCCGCGAAGCGATTGCCGAAGGCAATGTCAAAATCGCGCAGAAAGATAACTACTTTACCGGCGATAAGATGAATTATAATTTTGATAAACGGACCGGCAAAGCGATAGATGCGTATATTAACCATGTTCCTTTCTACGGCAGGTCCCAGGACGTCGAGAAGGTAAGCGAAAATCAGACAAATGTACAGCTCGGGTATATCACGACGTGCGACTTGGATAAGCCGCATTACAGGATACAAGCCAAACAGGTGAGGATATATACGGATGATAAGGTCATAGCTAAGCATATTCTATTCTTTGTCGGCGGCGTGCCTATCATGTACCTGCCTTATTACGTTCAACCGCTCAAGGATAGATCGTCCGGCATTACCACCATGGTGGGCCACGACTCTGATTGGGGCTATTATGCGCTCAACTCGCTTAAATTTGATTACAGCCAGATCTTTAAAGGGCGATTCAGATTTGATTACAGGACCAAAAACGGTATAGCTGTGGGCATCGACGACAGTTATTCCTTTACGGGATTAGGGAACGGCATAG
>JAUYDB010000001.1 GCA_030691985.1 Candidatus Omnitrophota bacterium
TTATGGTTGACGCGCCACCGGCGCAGCAGGACCCATAAAATTTTATGGTGCTGACAAGACCCGTAAAAATTTAATGCGGTGAATTCATATAACATGAGGAAGCCCACATTTTTAAATAGACTGGCCCTGCCCATTTCGGTCTTTATCATCGTCGTTTCAATAATCCTTTTCAAATCCTATCCAGGCGCTTTTTCGCGTAAGAAACCCGGATCCTTTGAATATTTTCGAAGAGGCGAGGAACTGCTGGACAAGGGTAAGTATCGCGATGCAATCATGTATTTTGCCAGGGCCTATCATATGTCTCCGGAAAACAAGACGATTAGGTCAGGCCTCGCATATGCCTATTCTAAATACGGCCTTGTCCTCGCGGAGCTTAAGGACTTCAATAAGGCGATAGAGAATTTTACAAAGGCCTGTGAGATAGACGGGGATTCGAGCGCGATAAAGAATCTTGCCATCATGTATTCTAAAAAAGCGGTTTCTCGGGCCCTCAAAGGTGATTGGTCCGGGGCGGTAGAGGATTTTACAAACGCGCGCATGGCCGCTTTCGATTCAGATGAAGCAACGAGGACGCTCGGTCTCTCGCTTTTTAACGATGCCGTGCTTGAGTACAAATCCGGCCGCGTTAAAGCCGCGGCGCTATGTCTTAAAGAGTCGCTTCTCGCCTGCGAAGACAGCCATGCATTCGAACTTCTCGGTGATATTTATTATAAGGAGAGGGACCTTAACAGGGCCGTCTTTTATTGGAACAGGGCAAGGCGGCTTGATCCGGGCGGCGAAGAATTAATAGAAAAATTAGACAGGCTCGCGAAAGAGCAGGCGCTCGCAAGAACGGAAACGTCGCTTAAACTTCCCCATTTTGAGATAAGGTATGAGAAGGGTTTATCGGTAGACGCGCGCGCGGTGAACGAAGCGCTTGAGGAGGCCTATCTTGAGGTTGGCAGGGACCTTCGGTATTTTCCGGATTCAAGGATATCCGTATTTTTCTATTCGCAAAACAGCTTCGCGGAGCTATTCAATCTGCCAGGCGGCGTAAGGGCGTTCTACGACGGGAATATCCGCATTCCGCTTCCGGGCAATCCGCTGGAAAAAGACGCGCTGAATCGATACATCTATCACGAGTATGCGCATGCGGTCGTGTCCGCAAAGACCAATAATAACTGTCCTGTGTGGTTAAATGAGGGCATAGCGGTCTGGCAGGAGTCTAAAGGAAGAGAGTTTTCGTTATCGTTGGTTGCCGGAAAGGCAAGGGGTGTCGAGGCATTGATCAGTTCCTTAGATAAGGCGTTCGCCGCGGAAAAAGGAAGAGTGGCCGGCGAGAATTTTAAAGACATAGCCGCATACTATCTTTTGGCGTATAGCGCGGTTAGATTTATCCTGGACAGCTGGGGCCCTGACAGCCTGAACGGCATACTTACGCGTATCGCTTCGGGTCAGCATGCGGTCAACGCCATAGACGATGAACTGCTGATATCCGAGAAGGAATTCAATAAGAGGTGGCGGGAATATCTTCTTGAACATTACCCCTCACCTTAATCCTCTCCCCAGAGG
>JAUYDB010000013.1 GCA_030691985.1 Candidatus Omnitrophota bacterium
TAGACGCGCTGGGTCAGACCCCATTTTCCAGGCCCCATTTTTCTGGCCCGGTTAAACATGAAAAAGCAAGCTGTCATAGCTTGTCTTTAGCGTTTTCATAGTGTATCTTTAAAGAGGATAGGTGACCTTCACGGATTAGGAGAAGAAGGTTGCCCTCTTCGCCCGCCACCTTTGGTGGCGGGAGTTTCGGAGAGATTGGCGCCGACAGACAAATAGAAGCCCCGAGTCTTAGACCGGGGAGCTTCATTTTTTTTGTGTACATAGTAAAAATTTTTAAAAACTGTGCGGAGGTGACAGATGAAATGTCAATTTTGCAATAAGAATATAGATGAGATTGATTGTTCGTGTAAGATGTGCACAATCTGCGGCTGGGTGCCCGATGTCGGCGAGCTTAAAGTCGGGGAAAATATAGAGAAAACTCCGGGCCCCATGGAAAACGGGCAGATTCCGTCAAAAACCGTTGCCGCAGGAGGGACATAAATTTGATCCGTGTGGAAAAATGGGGACAGTCCCGATCGGCTGAAATAGGCGCTTTTGGGACAGTCCCCATTTTTTTGGCAAGCGGCCCCATTTTTTTATTGCAAATGTAAACCCAATGCTATAGTATAGTTTACAAACATTAAGGAGCTGTTATGGATAGGCAGGAGGCGTATTCGCTTATTAAAAAACCTTTGGCGGAACTGATATCGCTCGCCGATAGAATCAGGAAGGAAAAGGCCGGAGACAGGATAGAGTTGTGCAGCATAATGAACGCGAAATCCGGCCTGTGCGGCGAGGATTGTAAATTTTGCGCCCAATCGCGCCGCTACGCCACGGGTGTATCGGAATATCCCGTTAAAAATAAAGGTGAAATTCTTGAAGCGGCGAGGCGCGCCAAAGACATAGGGGCGGAGAGGTTCGATATCGTGACGAGCGGGAACCGGCTCTCGAAAGAGGAGATCGGGAAAATAGCCGATGCGATAGCCGAGATAAAGAGCCGCGTTGGAATAAAGATGTGCGCCTCTCTCGGCAGGCTCGATGAAGAAGATCTCTGCCTGCTTAAACGCGCCGGCCTTGGGCGGTATCACCATAATATCGAGACTGCGCCGGGCTGGTTTCGAGAAATAACGACTACGCACAGTTTTGAGGACAGGATAGGGACGATAGAAAAGGCGTTGAGGGCGGGTTTGGAGGTCTGCAGCGGAGGGATAATAGGCCTCGGCGAATCGTGGTCCGACAGGATAGACATGGCGCTCGTCCTCAAAGAACTGGATGTGGCATCCGTCCCAATTAACATCCTTGTCCCGATAAAGGGGACGCCCATGGAGGGCATGGGCGCTTTTTCACCGTTGGACGCGATAAAGACGATAGCCATTTTCAGGATCATATTGGGGGATAAGATTATAAAGCTGGCCGCTGGCAGGGAGTCCGTATTGAAAGGGTTTCAGGCCATGGCATTCATGGCGGGCGCGAACGGCATGCTCATCGGGGGTTATCTGACGCTTAAGGGCAGGCCCGTCGAGGAAGATTGGGATCTGGTCCGGGAGATAAAAAAGGCATGGAATACATAGAGGAATTTCTAAAGAAGAGAGGCGAAGAAGGTATCTTGCGGTCCCTCATGCCCGCATCTCGCCGGGTAAACGGCAAGATTTGGCTTGGTGAAAGAAAATATATCGACCTCTCCTCAAACGATTATCTTGGCTTGTCAAGCCATCCCCGCCTCATCGCTGCGTCGAGAAAGGCCCTGGCAGAACATGGCGCAAGCGCCTCGGCCTCGCGGTTGTTGAGCGGCGACCTTGAAATAAATCACAAACTTGAAGAAGCAACCGCGAAATTTAAAAATAAGGAAAGCGCCCTCGTGTTCAATTCCGGCTACCAGGCCAACATCGGGATAATAAGCGCCCTGTGCGGAAGCGAAGACGCGATATTCTGCGACCGCTTAAGCCACGCCAGCATAATCGACGGGATCTTATTGTCCGGCGCCAGGATATTCCGGTTCAGGCATAATGACGCAGATCACCTGAAGGCCTTAATCGGCAGAGAGCGGTCAAAATTCACCAATGTCCTCATAATTACCGAGACGATATTCAGCATGGATGGCGACAGGTCGGATCTGAAAGCGATCGTCGACATAAAGGAAAGATTTAATTGCCGGCTTATGGTTGATGAGGCTCACGCGACCGGCATATACGGCGAAAACGGCTCCGGCATTGTCGAGGAGGACAAGCTGTCGGAAAGGGTGGACTTCATAATGGGCACATTCGGTAAAGCGCTGGGGAGTTTCGGCGCCTACCTTGCCGCGTCAAAAAGTTATTGCGATTATCTTGTGAATAGATGCAGAAGCTTCATATACTCTACCGCCCTCCCTCCCGCCGTGATAGCGGCGAGCCTGGCCGGCATCAGTTTGGTGAAGGAAGAGCCCTTTCGCAGGCAGGGGCTCTTAAAATCGGCGGAATATTTGCGAAGGCGCTTGAAGGCCAAGGGCTTCGATGTCAGGGGCTCTTCTCAGATAGTCCCTGTTATAACGGGCGATAATTCAAAGACCGTAAAATTCGCGCAAACCTTGAGAGAGAAGGGGTATTGGGTTTTACCCATAAGGCCCCCCACTGTTCCTGAGGGCGAGGGCCGATTAAGGTTTTCACTGACATTCGACCACGGCATGGCGGTCGTGGA
Source organism: Candidatus Omnitrophota bacterium (assembly GCA_030691985.1). Taxonomy (GTDB): domain Bacteria; phylum Omnitrophota; class Gorgyraeia; order 2-01-FULL-45-10; family 2-01-FULL-45-10; genus JAUYDB01. The sequence goes on from JAUYDB010000013.1 coordinate 2,653, forward strand.
GAAGTTGTTAGATGACATGTCGGAGATCGTAGATTGAGTCAGAAAACAAGTTTAGCGTTTAGCGGATAGCGTATAGCGTTTAAGAAAATATAAAAAACTATCCGCTAAACGCTATCCGCTATACGCTAAAAAGCGTCGTATAACCGCTACTATAACGAGGCGATGTCTCAATTCCGATTCATAGACAGGGGCTATGAAGATTCAATGCTCCTTATCCCCGGCTGGGCCGCCGATTCGGGGATATTTGAGCCGTTGGACCTCCCCTTCAACTATTTTTTGCCGGAAAACATATCACCGCTGATCTTTGACGAGGAATTCATTAAATCGGCGGATGAATTCATTGCTGCTAGAATTAGCCGTCATTGCGAGGATGCGAAGCATCCGAAGCAATCTAAAAGAGATTGCTTCGTCGGCCTTCGGCCTCCTCGCAATGACGGGTTGAAAACTCCGGGGCTTCATCTCTTCGGTTGGTCGATGGGCGGATTTATCGCCGCTCATCTTGCGGCGAAATATACGACGATGTTTAAAAGCGTGACGCTCGTAAGCGTGAGGCGAAGATATGAAAAGAAAGTGATCGAGAAGATAAAAGGCAATATAAGAAGGAACGCGAGGGCATATCTTTATAAATTCTACGAAGGCCTATTCTCCGAGAGCGAAGAGGGAAATAGAAGATGGTTTAAGGCGAAATTATTGGAAAGATATACGACTGAAATGAGTGAGCAGGTTTTATTGGAAGGCCTGGATTATCTTTCGCGGACAGAGCTGGAATGCGACGGGCTGGCAAGGCCCGGCATCATGTTCATTCATGGCGATGCCGATCCTATAGCGCCGATAGAAGAGGCAAAGGCGGTGAGGGAAGGCCTGCCTCAGGCGAAGTTCTTCTCTATAAATGGCGCTTGCCACCTTCCGTTTCTCAGAAAGGAATTTGCCGACAGGTTTTCGAATGAATAAGAAGCAATTGGCGAGGAATTTCTCGAGGTGCGCGCCTGTCTATGATAAATACGCGAACATACAGGCGTTCGCGGCTATGGAGCTGATACGGGAGCTTCCATGCGGCGATTGTAAACGCATCCTCGAGATAGGGTGCGGCACAGGCAGTTACACGCGGCTGTTGAGAGAGCGCTTTAAACACGCCGCGATCGAATCGGTGGACATAGCCGAGAAGATGGTGGAACTGGCCCGGCAAAAATTGAAGGATAGTGAAGTAAAGTTTTCCGTGGAGGACGCCGAAAAGATGAAACTCGACAGCGGGTACGATCTTGTTACTTCGAACGCCGCCATTCAATGGTTCGAATCCCCGGGGAAAGCGATACGCTCATACAGAAAGGCGTTGAACAGCGGCGGCATCCTCGCTTTTTCGGTTTTTGGGCCGTTAACGTTCAAAGAGTTGGGAAACGCCCTGGGAAGAGTTATGACCGGACACGGCCTTTCTGTGGCCTCACGCGGTTTTTTGAGCAAAGAGGCTTTAGAAAAGATGCTGGCGAAGTTTTTTAGAAAAGTTTCTGTAAGAGAGGCGCTCATAAAAGAAGAATTACCCTGCCTGGCCGGGCTTTTAGAAAAGATAAAATATACAGGCGTCCGCGGCCTTTCCTTAAATAGCCATTTCGTATGGAGCCGAAGGCTTTTGAGAATAATAGAGGATGCTTATAAGAAAGAATACGGTCGCATCATTGCCACCTACCAGGTATTCTTATGCAAAGCCATAATATGAGTAATAGATCAGAGTTTTAATAGACGGTGATAAAAAGGGGTCTGACCCAACACGTCTATTATGCGGTGGATGGGTCTGACCCCTTTTTACAGATAGCTTGCTATGCCAAAAAATGAGGTCAGACCCATTCAATAAGCAATAGACGCGTTGGGTCAGACCCCATTTTCCTGACGAAGCTCTTATAACTGGGCTATTACTAATATGAACGTTATTTTTATTGCAGGAACTGATACGGGTGTGGGCAAGACCATCGTTACGGGATTACTTGGCCGGTATCTCGTCTCCCGCGGTAGGCGGGTTGTAACTCAGAAATGGGTCCAGACCGGCGCCGGGGCCGCCCCCGGCCAGGACATGGCAGTCCACCTGAAGCTAATGGGTAAATCGGCGGAAGATTTCGGCGATAGCTTGCCGCTCATGAATCCTTACTTCTTCAGATTTGCGGCCTCTCCGCACCTTGCCGCGCGCCTTGAAAATAAGCCGATTGACGCGGCGAAAATAAAAAGATCCGTTAAAAAACTTTCCCGCAGGTTCGACTTATGTTTAATCGAAGGGACAGGCGGGCTTCTCGTGCCGTTCGACGACGGGAGATTATTGATCGATATTGTGAAGGAACTCAAGATACCGGTGCTGGTCGTGGCTAAGAACTCGCTCGGCGCCATAAATCATACGCTCTTAAGCATAGAGGCGCTAAAAAACAGGGGCATAGAGATCCTGGGCATAGTGTTTAATAATATATCAAAATGCGAAGATAAGGTTATTTTAAGAGATAATAAAAAGATCATAGGAAGGCTCTCAAAGCAAACGATAATCGGGGAACTGCCGTGGGCGAAAAATTTCGGATTGCTTTACGCAAAGTTTAAACCGCTCGGCGCCAGGATTATTTCGAGACTGAGGGAAGTCAGAGGGAAATCGGGGGACACAATCACTCTCGTCCAAAATAGGCTCTGATTGTCGTCGGTAAACGTATTTTGAGATTCGATCTTTGCCTAC
>JAUYDB010000090.1 GCA_030691985.1 Candidatus Omnitrophota bacterium
TTCCCGAACATCCAGTCGGGTATCTCCCAGCCCTGAGGATCCCTCTCGAAGGTGTAGAGGACTATCTCCTTCGCGTATGATGCCCCGAGCGGTAACGCGAAGGCGATAATGGCGATAAGAATTATTAACGGTATGCTTGCGCTGCGCATAAATAATCTTAATGGTTGCGGAAAAATTTCACAAATGCCTAATATTTGCTTTTAACCTGTCTATTTTTTTTATACCATTCGGTCACGACGTCCTGGGCGGGCTTATTCTGAAAGCTGTACCCCTTACTGGAAGGGCCGCCGAATCTCACGTCCGTGCCCCATCGCCACCAGTAGGCGCCATAGAACCATTCCTTTTCCCAGAAAGTCTCAAAGAGCGCCTTGTAGCAATTTGCCTGCAGTTCAAGATCAACGCTCGTGTTCGTGATCTCTGTCCACGGCGTACTGGCTGTGCCGACAGCGCTGCAATATCCTACCTCCGGGAATATTACCGGTTTATTCACTTTGGCCTGAAGTTTTTCAATATCCTTTACCCATACTTCCCAGCCCCTCTTGAGATCCGCCAGATTAGGGTTGTCGGCTTCCGAAAGAGGAAAATACGCGTCTATCCCAATATAGTCTAACGCGTCCCAGAACCCGACCTGGGAATATTCTTCGTTCCAGTTAGCGGCATAGGTGATCGGGCCCTCGTAGATCTTTCTTACGGGCGCTATTACCTTGGTCCGCCATAGTTTTTCTTTTGCGGCCGCCGCTTGAGTCAATTCCGTCCCGATACAGAAGATCTCGACTTTATGTTTTTGGGCAATCTCGGCGTAATGCAGCACAAAATTGGCGTAATTGTTGAACCACACCTCCCAGTCCGGTTCTGTCACGCAGGCGATCTCCCCGCGCCAGCCGCCGCTGGTTACATCTACAAGGTCTAAATGCGGCTTAAGAAGAACCTTCATCCCGAGAGAGTGGATTACTTCTATGGCGTGTATAAGGCTGGCGTCACTCGCTGTTTTTTCCGTGGAAAATATATCGGTAGTATCGCACCTATCCTGATACCAATTGACCGTCAGGGCAACCCACTTGGCGCCGGTCTTCGCCAGCTCTTTCAATGACTCATCGGACGCGCCGGACAGATACCGGCTCTTAGCCCACGTGACGTAGCATATCCCCTTTTGAAATTCCGCTTTCGATTTGGCGGCCGCGCACTCCGGTATAAGCAAAAGAGCCGACAAGACTAGGATTGATAATAAACCCTTTATTCTATTCTTCAAGGAAAAAGGGGACGGTTCTATTTTTCTATCAACCCTCAAAGGAAAAATAGAACCGTCCCCTTTTTCCCCACCTTTTTCCCCACTGCCTATTGATTTATCCATCATGACCTTTCGTAGTAGATGAAACCCCTCCTACTATTTCCTCTCCCCCTTTAGGGGGAGAGGACTAAGGTGAGGGGGAAAAGATCGAGGAACATTTACCCCTCATCCTAACCTTCTCCCCAAAGGGGAGAAGGGATTTCATATCAGATGCTAATTTCACAGTGTACTACGCACGACGAAACTCGCTATAACGCTCTTACTTCACAACCCTTATGTTGTCGATGTAGATTGGGCCGCTGTATACAGGCTGTTTGTTCGACTCAATCCTGATGCTCACCTTGCGGACATCTTTCCTGAAATTCTCGTCGACCACGGTTTTCTTCCATTCTTCGCTTCCGGGGAGAATATTCGCGCCTATTGTAACCCATTCGCCCGGTATAAGGGGAATGGCACGGGACATCTCCGTAAATTTCCAGTTCTCGCCTACGGTAAGTATGATCCTGGCCTTGAGGCCGTTCGGCGCGTCAGCCGGCACGAAGATATCGCACGCCACTTCTTTATACGGCGTCCAGTCAAAAGAATCCGCGTTTTCCACTATGGCGCCTGTCCAGACCTTGCCGGGAAAATTGGCCATCAACTTTAAGGCGCCTGTACCGGTCCTCGCGTTATCGGTAGAAACGCTGACAGATTCTGACGCGCAGTCCTCCTGTTCCAATGCCCACTCGGGTATCTCCCAGCCCTGCGCGTCCTTTTCAAAATCGAAGAGGACTTTGTCTTCCGCCATCGCGGATACGGCGAACAGCCCGACAACCGCGATCGCGAGAAGTGTTGATAATATTATCTTCATAACAACCACTCCTTTCTTTTGAGTTAAACAACAAGTTTAGCTCAACTATACGACGCTATTTCAGTTTCTTGTACCACCCCGACAAGACCTTCTCCCCGCGTTTCCCTCTGAGCGTATATCCTAAAGGGCCTATGTCAGGCCTCGGAAAATAGTTCCACCAGTACAGCCCCTTGAACCAGCTTCTCTTTGACAAAACAGTAAGGAGGCTCTGCAGGCAATTCGCCTGCTCTTCCTGGCTTTCGACGTATTTGGCAAGCGTAGGCAGGACCCTCCACGGATGCTTGTTAGAGCCCTCTATGGTATCATAGCCTATCTCAGTGAATATAATCGGGTTATTAAGTTTAGCGGTGCTTCGCCATTTCTCAAGCGCGTCGGCGCGGGATTCCCACGCGGCGACCAGATCCTCTAAGGGCGGATTGTTCCTATCGGTGAGCGGAAAGTAGGCATCGATCCCTATAAAATCCACATCCTCCCAGAATGAAACTATTTCGTATTCATCCCAGTTCGCGGCGTATGTTATCTTTCCTTTATATATTTTACGCACCTGCCTTATAATGTCAAGCCACCGCTCTCTCCATCTGGATGTCGCCGCGTTAGACAGCTCTGTGCCTATACAGAACAATTCCACGTTATATTTTTCGGCTATTCCCGCGTAATGGAGGATGAATTCTTTATAACTCGCGAACCATTCTTCGCTCGGAAGGATGTCCGCCCTCATTTCGCCGTCAATAAGATCGATATGGGGCTTCAGCATCACCTTCATCCCCAGCGAATGTATTATATTAATCGCGTGGGCCGCCGATTCGTCGCTCACCGTCTTCTTCTCATCCGCGTATATCCTGACGGCCTCGACATCCGCCTGGTAGTATACGGCCATAAGGGCTATGTGCCCCGCGCCAAGCTGAGATAGGTAGATAAGGCTATAATCCGAAACGTTTCCTCCGAGCTCGTCCCTGTCCCAGGATGTATAATTGACGCCTCTCTGGAATTCGGAAATAGAAATACTCCCGGGAGACGGGACTGTCTGTCCGCTCACAAGGTTCATCTCGCCCTTCTTCTTCTCCAGCTCCGCCTTTTCGCCGGTTACCTTAAAGGCCTCTTCATATGAGACCTCACCCGCGTTCTTATCCTTCGGGCCGTACGCCTCAAATTCCCATATAGAGATACCCCATTCCGGGTTTACCCTTGTCAGGCCGAGGAGCTTTACAAACCTGCATGTCACCGGCTGGAAATTTATCTCTCTTGTGCCGCCGTTCTGGCCGTCGAATAATATCAGCCTCTTCCAGTTCGTAGCGTCGTCGGAAACCAGGATCTCATAGCTCAACGCGTATGCCGCTTCCCACCTTATGATTATCTTCGACATCGTCTTTGGCTTTCCGAAATCGAAATATATCCACTCCCCGTCTTTATAGGCGGAAGACCATCTGGTTTCGAGATTACCGTCAAAAGGGGCCATGGGATTCGGCTTAGGCGCCCAGTCGGGGGTCGCGTCAAATCCGGACGCGAACGCCTTTTCTGCTTTGAGATAGACGAGGCTGTCATCCGTCGTCCGTCGTCCGT
>JAUYDB010000068.1 GCA_030691985.1 Candidatus Omnitrophota bacterium
GATGGGTGAAGTCACCGGTGCCAAGCATGGCAATGCCTTTTATCTTCGCCCATTTGGCTAAAGTCGCGATCTCCATCTCTTTCGATGTGGCACGCGAGTATTTTGAGTGTATGTGGAAGTCCGCGATGAACGGCATGTCGTGTCGCCTCGTTAATAGCAGTTATATGACGCTTTTTAGCGTTTAGCGGATAGGAGAGGTCGTCTGACTTACTAAACGCTATACGCTACCCGCTAAACGCTAAACTTGTTGTCTGACTCAAACGATGACCTCATCCCTCATAACGATCCTGCCTGCAACGAATACGTGCGAAACCTTCGCCTTTAATTTCCAATCGATAAACGGAGAATTTTTGGACTTTGACTCGATCAAATCTTTCCTGTAGATATGCTCTTTATTCGGATCGATAATGATGAGATCCGCAACGCTTCCTTTTCTGAGGCTTCCCCTATTGATACCTAAAATCCTCGCCGGGTTCGTGGACATCTTCAGGATAAGGCCGGACCAGGAGATTATCGATTTATCGACGAGCTCCATGACCGCGAGGCTCAAGGCGGTCTCAAGGCCTATTATTCCGAATGGGGCATAATCGAATTCGACATATTTTTCCGAATCCGTATGCGGGGCATGGTCCGTCGCTATCGCATCGAGCGTGCCGTCGGCAATGGCCTCTTTGATCGCTTCGACATCCTCTCTTGTCCTCAACGGAGGGTTCATCTTCGTGTTGGTATCATAAGTGGCGCAGCATTCTTCGGTAAGGGTGAAGTAGTGCGGCGCCGTCTCCGCCGTCACTTCCAAGCCGCTCGACTTCGCCTTTCTTATCAATTCCGCCGATTTTCCGCAGCTTACATGCGCGATATGAATTTTAGCCGATCCTTTTTCCGCAAGCTCGAGGTCGCGCCTGACGATCTCATATTCGGCCTCTCCGGGCATCCCGCGAAGCCCCATCTTCGTCGAGATGAAACCTCTGTTCATAACGCCGTCTGCGGTAATCATGCTATTCTCGCAATGATCTATCAAAAAAAGGGAGTATTTGGCGCAATCTTTCATTGCTTCCACCATAAGTTCTTTGTTCTGCACGCAGGCGCCGTCATCTGATACGGCAACGATGCCTTCTTTCTTCATGCCGGCAAAATCCGCGAGTTTAATACCGGCGCGGCCCTCTGTGATGGCGCCTATTATAAAAACGTTGGACAGCGCGTCTTTATTTATGATCGCCGTGACAACCTTCGCGATTGCCGGGTTGTCTATCGCCGGTTCGGTATTCGGCATGCAGGCAACGCTTGTGAAGCCGCCGCGTATGGCCGCGCGGGTTCCTGTCGCGATGGTCTCTTTGTCCTCCCTGCCCGGCTCGCGCAGATGAGCATGCATGTCGACAAGGCCCGGCGCGACTATTCTGCCTCCGGCGTCTATAATCAGGTCGGCCTTCACGCTTAAATCTTTATCGATTTTCTCTATCCTTCCGTCGGATATCAGGACATCGGATATGCAATCTATTTTGTTGGCCGGGTCTACAACCCTCCCGTTCTTTATAAGGCAGTTCATCTCTTTCCCTCTTTGGCAAGCGTTATAAGATAGAGGACCGCCATCCTTACGGCGATGCCGTTTGTAACCTGCTCCAATATCACGGAATTCCCGCCGTCCGCGACTTCGCTCGACATCTCAACCCCTCTATTTATAGGGCCCGGGTGCATCACGACGATCTCTCTTTTGCATTTTTTAAGGCGTTCGTTAGTTATGCCGTATCGTTTGAAATATTCCAATTTTGACGGGAAGGCCGCTGCGCCGTCGCGCTCAAATTGCATTCGTAATACGTTTATCGCGTCGGCGTCTTCGAGCGCTTCGGTTATATCGTCGGTGGCTTTCACGCCCATCTTTTCAATGCCTTCCGGTATCAGCATCTTTGGGGCGCAGACAGTGACCTTCGCCCCGAGTTTTGTAAGGCCCCATATGTTTGATCGACAGACGCGCGAATGGGCTATATCGCCTATTATGCTTACCTTGAGGCCTTCGATCCTGCCAAGCTTCTCTTTAAGCGTAAACATGTCAAGAAGGGCCTGCGTCGGGTGTTCGTGCCAGCCGTCGCCGGCATTTACGACGCTCGATTTAACCGCGCGCGCCAGTATATTCGGCGCGCCCGAACAGTTGTGCCGTACGACGATTATGTCGATCTTAAGGGCCTCGATGTTCCTGCCGGTGTCGATCAGGGTCTCGCCTTTCTTTACGCTTGAGGCCTCTATCTCCACGTTTATGACATCGGCTGACAGCCGTTTTGCGGCAAGCTCAAAAGAAGTGCGCGTTCTCGTAGACGGTTCGTAAAATAAGTTGACGACTGTCTTGCCCCGCAGGGCGGGGACCTTTTTTATATGGCGGGTCGTGACCTCCTTAAAGCTCTGGGCCGTATAAAGTATAAGCCCTATCTCTTCGGCGGAAAGATATTCCAGCCCCAGCAGGTCTTTCTTGGCCCAGAGCGTCTTTTTATCCATAGTTTTCCTCGTTATAGCTGTAGTCATGCGACGCTTTTTAGCGTATAGCGTTTAGCGGATAGCGTATAGTAAGTCAGGCGACTTTCCCTATACGCTAAGTTTGTTGTCTGACTTACTATACGCTATACGCTACCCGCTAAACGCTAAACTCATTGTCTGACTCAACTACGCCTTCTCACACAGCACAACCTCATCCTTGCCATCCACCTCAGACAGCCTTACCTCCACAACCTCTTTATGCGACGTCGGCACATTCTTCCCAACATAATCCGCCCTTATCGGAAGCTCCCTGTGGCCGCGGTCGATCAGAACGGCAAGCTGTATCCTGCCCGGCCTGCCGAAGTCTATAAGCGCGTCGAGCGCGCACCTTATGGTTCGTCCCGTAAATAGCACATCGTCCACAAGTATTATCGTCTTACCGTCTATATTAAAGCCTATCTCCGTCGCATGCACAACCGGCTGCTCCGCAAGCCGGGTTAGGTCATCCCTGTACAGCGTTATATCGAGAGCCCCTATATCAGGCCTCTTCCCGGCAATTTTTCCTATCTTGTCCGCAATCCTCCGGCCCAAATGCGCGCCGCCCTTCTTTATGCCCACTATACCTATCTCCTCTACGGACCCGCACTGCTCAATGACCTCGTGCGCGATTCTCTCGAGCGTCCTATCGATGCTTGTCCCATCCATGATTGTCGATTTCTCTCGTAAAGTCATTCTCGCCTCGTTATAGCATCGTTTAGGTTTTCGCTTAGCGGTGTGCGGTTTGTCATTCTGAGCCCCGAAGGGGCGAAGAATCTAAAATATAGATTCTTCGTCGGGCTTCGCCCTCCTCAGAATGACGTGACCGATAACCGACAACCGATAACCCAACCTTGAGTTTTCGCATCAACAAAAAACCCGCCTATCTCTTTAGATAAGTGGGTTAGCAAGGGCATCGGCTTCCTCTCCTTTCCCGGCCTCTCAAGGACCGGATTAAAAGGTGTTATCATAATTTAGTAATCATTATACGCGTTTTACCTTTATTGTCAATTGTTATTTTTCCCCGTATTTTTCCCCGTATTTTTTCCTTTTTTCCTTTTAATTTTTTGGTCCTTTTATCTATAGATGCCCTTTGCGTATAGACTCCAGTCTGGTGCCTCTATTGGGCGTGCTGGCAAGTTGTTATGGCTATCCCAGAAGGTATCATATTTGATAACTGTACACTCAACGTCTACCGCACTAATTTTTTTGAGCACATAGATATAGTCAATGCCATAAGAGTATTTTTTCCCCTCATAACCACTATACATTATACGAACTCCGACATAAATCAGTTTCGCATTATCTTGCGGAAAGTCGGATATATTTGGGGTAAACTTAATGGGGTCTATCTTTTGCTGTGGGAAAACGCTCTTAACATAGGGGTATGATTTATATACATCCTTATACCATTTCGCTATGTTAGATAATTTTCTTTGCAAACCTTTTTTTATACAACTTATACGCCAGTTTTTCTATTTCATCCTTTATCGCCATTTTAAACTTTTGCTTTTTTAAGAATTGCATCAACAACTTCGTCTTTGGACACTTTGTATATGTCAAAATTGGACAGGTTTTTATCGGTTATGCCTATTTGATATTCTATGCCTCCTCTATGTTGATGGCTTATATATTTGTTCTTTTTGGCTTCTTTACTTGACATAACCCAATAAATTATTTGGTCAACCCATACCCCTATAAAAACAAAGACATCGCAGGAATCTGGTTTCAATTGTTGGAAGTTCATCCAAAAAGGGTCTCCTGAATCATGTCGCAATGCTTTTGAAGCAAGGTCGCCCCTATCTTTGGCATTGATTGCTCGGCACGCTTTCACTTCTAACTTAATCCCCTCAAACCAAACATCGTATTGCCCATCATATTCTGGATCTAATGTCTTGCTGGCTTTTTTGAACTTATTATCTATATTTCGCAATTGCTCCTCACCCCAAATCTCTCCGAATACACGGGGAGAAAGTCCGTAAAGGTGAAGGTGTTTGTTTGAGCCAACATATTCTTTTCTCAATTTTTCGTATTCTTGAAACGTTATAACATTCCTATCTCTTAGAAAGATAAGCGTATACTCATATTCGTTAAAAGGAGAGGCGGAGATTAACCCCCTTAATCTTTCTTTTATGAATTCTTTATCTTTATCGGCAAGTTCGGAAGCAAACTTGTTTAGACGTTCTTTTAATTGTCTTAAATCCATCTCCGCCCTTTATTTTCGCCCTCTATCTCTGGGAAAGGATTAGTCCACTGCCAACCAGCCTTGCCAGTTGCTCTATGCCGCTCCAACCTTCTAATTGTTATCTCTGAAAATATGGGGTCAATATCAAAGGTATAAACTTTTCTTTTTAGTTTTTCACCAGCAATTAGGGTCGTTCCAGCGTGAGCAAAAAAATCCACCACTAACTCACCCTCACTACTGCCTGAAGAAACTATTCTCTCTATTGCTTTCAAGGGCTTCTGGGCATAACAACCAGCAACGTTCTCTTCCATCCTATAAAACACTTGTTGAATATCAACCCACACGTTGCCAGCCCTTATAAACTCTGATTTGCTTCGTTCAAAGTTGTCGGTAATCTTTCCATTAACTTTCTTATAATATCCTCTCAATATTTTTGGAATGTCTGTATATTCCGCCCTCACGTTAAACTGCGGGCTACCTT
>JAUYDB010000080.1 GCA_030691985.1 Candidatus Omnitrophota bacterium
TGTTGCCGGGCCGGGGTGATTGTATCGAGGCTGGATGATGACTCTTGGAAGAAAAGAATAGAAGGCTTTTACAGGTTAAGGAATAAGGCATGGTAACTATACGCAATATCGAAAATCCTTTTGAATTAGACCAAGCGCAAATCAAAGAGTTTGATTATTCACGAAGCGAAACTGTTCGTAGTTTGCTGGATGAGTCCGGGTTCGATTATAAGGATAAGCGGGTTATTGTCACGGGCAAAAGGAGCGAAGATCTTGATGTTCGGCTCGAGCAGGGAGACGAGATAACTATTATCCCTGAAGGTCAGGCGCCGGTAATAGCTGTTGTCTCTGGGATCGTTTCAGCCATAGCAGCGTATGCGATAGCTCATCCGTTTATATTTGCCTTCTTTGTATTGTCTTTGGGGTATTCGATTTATCAATACATGAATCAGCCGAAGATGGCTGATTTTAATTTGGGATCCGTCGGATTGGATGAAGGCTCGCCCACATACGGATGGGATGGAGTTCAGACGATACAAGAGGTCGGCGTGCCGGTTGCGGTTGTTTACGGTGAGCATAAAATCGGCGGCAATATCATCAACCAATTTTTACGGGATGACGGGGATAAACATTATTTGAATGTGCTCTTGGCATTATGCGAAGGTGAAATAGAGGCGATCGGTGATATCGGAATCAACGACAATTCAATCGATAATTTCGACGGTGTCGACGTAGTCAAACGCTACGGCACGAATGACCAGTCATTGATCGCGGATTTCGAGGATTTGCATAATCTTCATACGGTCAACGTAAACCTTTTAAAAAATGACCCTTATGTTTACGAGACGGTCGATTCGGATGTCGAGGGGTTTGAGATTCTTTTGAGGTTGAATAACGGGCTGTATCAGCAGAGTTCCAGCGGCGGGATAAACAGCTGGAGCGTAACTTATAAGGTGGAATACAAACTGCATACTTCAGGCACCTGGATCAATTTGGGCGAGACGACCATTTCCGATAATTCCCGCTCGCCGGTGCGAAGGACTTTTAGGAAAACCGGGCTTACCCCTGGACAGTACGATATCCGGGTAACGAGAACATCCGATGACAGCTCTCTCGATCCCTTAAGGCAGGGCGATTTG
>JAUYDB010000008.1 GCA_030691985.1 Candidatus Omnitrophota bacterium
AAGGCCCGACGGAACTTGTATTTTGAGATTCGATCTTTGCCTACCCCTCACCCTTGCCCTCTCCCCTAAAGGGGAGAGGGAATTCCCTCATAATTTCCTCTCCCCCGAAGGGGGAGAGGATTAAGGTGAGGGGGAAATCGCGCCAATTTGGACAGCTATGGGACACAATACCTATTTCGTTGCACAAAATCCCAAGGAAATAGGTATTGTGTCCCCCGATTTCCCACCGATTTCCTCTTTGAGCTAAAACTGTCTATCGACTGTCATGTTACATCTTTTTTGGAAGCGACACGCCCAGCAGCCGCAAACCGTTCGCGAGAACAATTCTTACGCAATCCACAAGGACAATCCTCGCTTTTGTCAGATTCGGATCGTCACTTATCACCCTGTGTTTGGTGTAAAAAGAATGGAAGACCGTCGCGACATCCTGAAGATACTGCATAATGATGTATGGTTCCAGGGACTTCCCGCTTAAAACGATTATCATCGGAAACTGCTCGAGCATGCGCAGGAGGTCTATCTCTTCCGGCTCTCTTAAAAGCCTTGAATCGAATCTCGCCGCAGGATGGGCTTTCTTGCCGTGCTCAAGTATGGACCAAATTCTGGCGTGGGCATACTGGATATAGTAAACCGGATTCTCCATAGATTCTTTTTTAACAGAATCGAGGTCAAAATCAAGGTGGCTCGAAATTCTACGCGAGATGAAGCAAAAGCGCGCTACATCCTTGCCGACCTCATCCATCACCTCGCGCAAAGTGATGAATTCGCCCGCCCTGGTAGACATGGAAACAGCCTGCCCGGCCCGGTACAGGGTAGCCAGCTGGACTATGAGCACCGCGATAGAATCCGCGGAAAATCCTAAAGCCTGTATCGCGGCCTTCATGCGCGGGATATATCCGTGATGGTCCGGCCCCCAGATATCTATTATCTTCTTAAAACCGCGCCTGTATTTTTCTAAGTGGTAGGCTATGTCAGGAGCAAGATACGTAACATTACCGTCCGTTTTTTTAACCACCCTGTCTTTATCATCGCCGAATGCCGTTGATTTAAACCATACGGCCCCTTCTTTTTCGTATATGTACCCTTTGTCCTTCAAAAAGGCGATTGTCCTTTCTACCCTGCCGGATTTCATTAAGGCCTTCTGGCTGTACCATACGTTAAACTTTACCCCGAAATCCTTAAGGTCTTTCTTTATATCGTTTAATATCCAGCACAGGCCAAACTCTCTGAATGCATCGATCTTTTCCGCTCCGAGAAACTTCCTCCCATATTTTTTCTTAAATGCCCTGGCTATATCTATTACGTAAGTGCCTTTGTAGAAATCCTGCGGAAATTCCTCGGCCTTACCGAGCAGCTCCAGGTACCTCAGGCGTATGGAATTACCCAGTATGTTCATCTGGGTGCCTTCGTCGTTCAGATAGTATTCCCGGACAACCCTGTACCCGAGAAACTCCAGTATGTTCGCGAGGCCGTCACCGATGGCCGCCTGCCTGCCATGGGCGATAGTCAAAGGCCCTGTGGGATTTGCGCTGACAAATTCAACATGAAGCCTCATCCTCCTGCCGATACCGGACCTTCCGAAATTGTGCGACCTTCGTTTAATCTCAAGGAGAATCCTGCACAGATAATTTTTGCTTAAGAAAAAATTTATGAAGCCGGGATGCTTTGTTTCAACACGATCGATCACGCCCTTGAAGCTGTGCAGGCGGCATTCCCTGTCAAGCTTGACTTTTATAAGATTCGCGAAATCCAGAGGTTGAATACCCGCTGCCTTCGAGGCCTTCATGGCGATATTGGTAGCGAGGTCTCCGTGGGATCTGTCTTTAGGGATCTCTAATTCTGCTTTTAGGTGGATGGCGAAAGGGGGCTTAACGTTAAGATCCGCAAGCACCGCGCTTACAGACTTTTCAATGATTGAACTTATATGCTGTTCGATTCCGGCATGATACATCGTATGATTGGGATTGTGTGGAGGTGTCAAAAATGACACTGCTGCCAAAACACGTCAAGTCAAAAGTAAAAACGAAAAAAGTAAAAACCATAATTTAAAACTCAAAATTTTGATTTTTTTCCCGCCATTTGCTTAACATGGGGCGCCACCCCGCTAAAGGCGAAGCCGACGGCGGGTAACTTTTGGTTTTACCTTTTTCTTTTTGTCTTTTTACTTAACTTTACTATGGGCAACCTTCTTTGAGAAACCCTCTTATAAGGCCGCTCTTTAAAGCGGGTTTGCGGCGCATCACTCCAAAGTCTTTCAAGATCGTAAAAATGGCGAATCTCGTCTAGAAATACGTGGACAACACAATCGCCGTAATCCAAAAGAACCCACAACGCTTCCTTTTCACCCTCAATGTGCCAAAGCCTCTGGCCCTTCAGCCTGAGCGTTTTTACGATGTGCTCCGCTATGGCCCTGACCTGGGTAGTGGAAGCGCCGCTTGCTATAA
>JAUYDB010000092.1 GCA_030691985.1 Candidatus Omnitrophota bacterium
AGATGATAGCGGCTTTACTCGGCGGGGAATGGCATCCTTTGAAAAATTCGGGGACGCAAAATAATCTGGTAGGCGTGCCGCTTACTTTATTTAAACTTACCGATGCGCACGGGAGCCTTATAGTGGAGCTGGGCACGAACAGGGCCGGCGAGATAAAAAGACTGGCCCGGATCAGCCGCCCAAACATAGGGATTATAATGAATATCGGGCCGTCGCACCTTCAATATTTCGGCGGACTGAACGGCGTCTATCGGGCCAAGAAAGAACTTTTGGATTTTTTGGGGCGCGGGGACATCGCCTTACTAAACGGCGACGATATATTTTTACGCCGGTTTAAAAGAAAAGATTTGAAAGTTTTTCGTTTCGGCACAGGCGAGGGGTCGGATTTCAGGGCGGAGGATATAAAAAAAGAGGATTACGGCTGGTCGTTTAAGGCAGCGGGGGAGGCCTATTCATTAAAATTGCCGGCCTGTCATGATATCTATAATGCGCTGGCCGCTATTTCTGTCGGGACGCTATTTAATGTGCCCGGCCGGAAGATGCGAGAGGCGCTGGCGAATTATGTTTCTCTTGATAAGAGGATGGTAAGGGGTATAATTGAAGGTGTAGAGTTTATAGACGATACGTATAACTCAAACCCGCTTTCCATGAGGAGCGCAATCGCAACTCTGTCCGATTGCAACGCGAAGGGCAGCAAGATTTTGATAAGCGGGGACATGCTGGAACTCGGAGAGAAATCGGTCTATTACCATAGGAAAGTAGGCGAGCTTGTGGCCGAGTTGGGCATAGACAAGTTTATATGCGTGGGAAAATTCGGGCGTTATAGTTTTATCGCGGCGAAGAAAAAGGGTATGCGGGATATCTGGTTTTGCGAGACTAAAGAAGAGGCGGCATCGATCCTGCGAAAGGTCGTTAAGCCGAACGACGTGGTGCTGGTAAAGGGCTCGCGCCTGATGCAGATGGAGGAAATTATCAAATGCTTTACCACCTCTTATACCCATTAAGAGATCTCTGGTTCGGGTTTAACGTATTCAAATACGTCACATTCCGCGCCGCCTTTGCGGCGATAAGCGCATTTTTATTGTGCATTATCCTGGGGCCGCCGGTGATACGGTTCCTTGCTTTGCATAAAGTGGGAGAGAAGACGTTCAGGCGCGACGCCCCGACGCTCGAGCAGTTTCACGGCAATAAGGCAGGCACGCCTACCATGGGCGGCATCTTGATTGTCGCGAGTATAGTCATTTCAACACTGTTGTGGGCGAGGTTGGATAATTCTTATGTGTGGCTGGCGCTTGCGGCGACTTTGTGGCTGGGCATAATAGGATTCATAGACGATTATATAAAACTTGTAAGGGAAGACGTAAGGGGTTTAAGGTCGGCCACGAAGTTTATCGGCCAGATCGTCGTAGGGCTTATAGTGGCCCTATTTTTGTATCTATCGGCTTCGGGAACGACATTGCTCTATTTTCCTTTTCTCAAGAAACTGATTATAGATCTAGGCATATTTTATATACCTTTCGTTATCATCGTGATCGTCGGCTCAAGTAATGCCGCGAATCTTACCG
>JAUYDB010000093.1 GCA_030691985.1 Candidatus Omnitrophota bacterium
TTAACAAGTTAACCGGCGCGGGAGATTTTGTAAACGGCGCGGCAAATTTAACAACCCTCGGCATGATATTTACCGGCACCGCCGGAGTGCATACCTTTACCGCCACAAGCGCCACCAGTAAGGCCGGCACCAGCGGGGCGGTTACGATCACCACCGGATCCGCCACAAAGATACTTGTGGAGACCAAAGTTGACGGAAGCGGCACGGTCGTGACAGCCCAGTCGGTAGCTTTAGGCGCGACGGTTACAGGCTACGCCATATCGCGCGACGCCTCAAATAACTTCGTAGCCAATGTCGCGGCCGACTCCTGGTCGCTTCCTACTAAGTCAGGCGGCGTGGTAGACGGTGACTTAGTAGCATCAGGCAATAAAAAGAGCGCCGTATTTACCGGCCATGATGCCGGCACTTGCACGATTCGCGCGGTTCAGGGGGCCCTTACCCCGACCGACTCCGGCTTATTAACCGTGACCACTGTACCGACGGTGATAAGCACGGCTTATGATCAGGCCAGCCGCAAGCTCACCATAACATTTAACGAGAAGATAGATATTGCGACGTTTACAGACGTCACATTAGGCAACCTTTCCATACAGGACGGTACGACGACCGTCAACCTGACCGGCGCCGCCATTATCACTGCCGCGAGTTCCACCGTAATGGAGGCGACACTGACAGTAGCCGAAGATAATGCGCTATATGTCATAAGAGCTAATGCTCTTCGCCTCGTAGTAGCCGCTTCCTGCGGCATAAAGGATCTGGCCTCGCAGGAGCTGGCTCAGAATACCTATGCCACCTCGGCCTATGTAGTTACCTATGCCGTGGCCGCCGCTACTCCGATAACAGGCACGCTTATGGATTCAAAGAGTGGCCTTATAATAGCAAATGCCGCGGTACAACTATATGACTCCGCAGGAAATTTGAGAGCCGAAACAACATCAGATAATAAGGGAAACTTCTCATTCACCCCGACCCCGAACATTCCTTCGGGCGACTACACCTTAAACATAACAAAATCGCCTATGTTCAAGAGCAAAACGCAAGCTGTTTCGGTAACGGCAGGGACCGCGCTGGCAACAGGCGACGTTTTGATCGACCCATTCGGCATCGTTTATGATGCTGTTACGGGCAATGTGATACAGGGCGCCAATGTTACGATCTATACGGCCGGCGGCCTGATATACGGCGGAAGCCCTCAGCCGAATCCTCAAGTCTCGAGGGCCAACGGCGGCTATAGCTTTGACGTGGCACCCGGGACATATTATCTTGCCGCCGCAAAGGACGGTTACGCCAATTATAGAGGCGCGACGTTCCAAGTCGTAAACCAGATTGTGGAGTGGAACATACCGATGGTTCCGGGCGGCAGTGAAGCTGGCTCCTATCTTTCCATAATCCATACAGTGAACAAGACTACCGCTTCCGTGGGCGATATCCTTACTTATACTATCACCGTCACCAATACTTCAAGCACCATTGATGTCACGAGCGCTAACGTCTCGACGAGTCTACCGCACGATTTTAGATATGCCAAAGGCACTACGACCATAGATAAGGCATCACAGCCCGACCCTTCCAACGCTAAATCACCATTCTGGTTGCTCGGCACCGTAGCACACGCTGTCACAAAGACCATTACCTACCGTGTGATAATAGGCCCCGACGCCAAGACGGGTAAGAATAAGGCATATGCCTCGACCGCCGGTACCGCGCTGGGCTTTTCGACACAGGCTGGGCCGTCCACGGCTGTCGTAGACTTAAGGGACGGGATCTTCGGTAAGAATGAGCTTGTGATAGGAAAGGTATTTAACGATAAAAACGGGAATGGCGTTCAGGATAAGGATGAGGAAGGGATTCCGGGTGTCGCGCTCATTATGGAGGACGGCAAAACCATCGTTACCGACGAGGACGGGAAATTTTCCGTCCCCGATGTATCAGTCGGAGTCCATATATTGAGAGTCGATCAAAGGATGCTTCCCGGAGGGCCGCTCACGAAGGAGTCGACCTTAAATAAGAGCGAGAAGGCGGCATATGAATCGACACAGATAAGAGAATCGCAGAGCAGCCAGTATACGGCCGGCGGAAGCGGCCAATCGCCTTCTCCCATCATTGCGGGTTCGCCATCTGTTGCCGCGAACTCCTCGCCGTCATTGCGAGGGTCGATTCTTTCTTCGTCATTGCGAGGCAACGAAGCGGGTGCTTCGTCCGTCATTGCGAGGAGGCCGGAGGCCGACGAAGCAATCTCTAAAAGCGGGATTGCTTCGTCGCTCACTTCGTTCGCTCCTCGCAATGACGAAAAACAAGCATTGCAACACAGCCTCAATGACACAAATAACGCCAATAACTTTACGAATCCTACAAACGGTCAAAACCCGGCAGGGCAGTCCCTGTTCTCGCAAAAACCGGTTGCGTTATCGGATACCGCAACCCAACAATCCTATAACACCACAAATTCCTCGCCGTCATTGCGAGGCAGCGAAGCTGCCGAAGCAATCCCAACAAACCAAAACTACACGCCACTCATTGAGCGCCGCACTCTCGGCGATTGGTCGAGGGACTCTCTATTCGGCGAAGAGAAGCTGGTAGCAGAGGAAGAGGATACCCGCGGTCTCAAAAAACAGACCCTCGCTTACCGCCCGGACATCCCCAGAGTCTCAAAATTCTTCCGCGTCTATGAGACGCAATCTACAAAAGTAACCATCCCTCTTAAGATTTTGTCCGAAGAAGAGACGAAGGCTCAAGCAGCCTCTGATAGTAAAGAAAATCAGTTCATGTTGGTTGCGCTCGCCGACGGACAGCTCGGATACATGGTGGCAAGCGGTAACCTTCAGAACCTGAAGGATACGAACCCCAAAGAGGGCCTGACCGATAATTTTAATAACAGCATAACCGCCAACGGGACCCTTAAGGCCTATCTGAAAGGCAAGATACAGGGCAAGTACCTGCTGACGGCTAGGTTTGACTCTACAAAAGATTACCAGGACCACCTGTTTGAATACATAAATCCGGAAAAGTACTACCCAATATACGGAGATAAGTCGACCCTCCTAAACGACGCCGACTCTCCGGAAAAGGTCTATGTGAGATTAGACAGGGCGGACTCTTACGCGCTATACGGGAACTATTCCACCGAAGAATTCGCGCAGACAGAGCTGTCAAAGTACTCGCGCACGTTAAGCGGCGCGAAGGGCCATATAGAGACGAAAGATTTCTCTCAAGCGCGCGAGATAGCCGCCCAGCCGAACGTCAAACTTGACGTCTTCGGTTCGGAGACCAGGCAGGAGAAGCGGGAGGATACGCTTTCGGGCCGCGGCGTATCGGGACCGTATTTCTTGAGCCGCAAGCCCGTAATCGAATATACGGAAATTATTCGCATAGAGGTGAGGGACAAGTCAAGGACCGACCTTGTCTTATCCACCCAGGGTATGCAGCGCGATACGGACTACGAGATAGATTACGACTACGGAAAAATCTTGTTTAAAAAACCGATCCCGACATATAACGAGAATAACGACCCTGTGTATATAGTCGTAGATTACGAATACACGCCGCTTGTCAAGACCCTTCAGCATTATATAATGGGAACAAGGGGAGAGGTCGTATTCGATAAGGCCGCTCTGGCCAATCTCATCCAGAACTTTAAGGTCGGCGGGCAGTTTATCGCCGAACAAAAAGACATAAAGTCGCTTCGCTTGGGCGGCGTCGACGCGACGAGCGAGATATTTCCGGGCACTACGGTTTCGGGTGAATACGCCCGCTCGGAGGATTTGCAAACAAAGCCGGGCAATGCTTGGCGCCTCGCGGCCGATTCTAAGCTTTTTAATAATCGTCTGGAATTTCAGGGATATGCCGCGGAGATAGATCCGAACTTCTCGAATCCGATAAACGTGTCGGAGACGGCCGTGCAAAAATACGATGTGTCGGTAAAATTCATGCCGATAGAGAATGTTTCATTTATACTTGACCAGTGGAAGAGGCGTTCCATTACGACCCATACCTTCGATCGTGCCACCAAGATAGATGCCTACTACACCAAAGGCCGCTACATACTCGGCACCGGCTATGAATTCAGGGAATTCGAGGACGAGAAAGACCTCACCCCGCGCCAGGTATCCAATATCCTGCGTCTGCAGGCCGGCGCGAAAGTCACCGACAAAGTTATCGCGAGTATGGAATACAGATTTGATAAACAGAATACGGAAGGCGAGTGGCGTAAGCAGATCGAAACGCTCTCCCCGCGGATCGACTATCTGATAGACAAAATAACCTCCGTATATGCCCGCAGCGACCTCGTCCGCGAGCGCACGAAGGGTGAAGAGATAGTCAACAACCAGAATACGACGGTCGTCGGACTGATGCGGCCATCGTCCGAAGGCGGAAGAAATTACATAGAATACGGCTTCACGGGTGAAAAAGTCGCTACTTTAAATGTAGGCAACGATCTTGACATTCCGCTCTCCGACGTGCTGTCCTTATCAAACTACAACTCAAGCGTCCTATCGAAAGACAAGAACGAGGAGAATGTCGGCTACGGCGCCAAATGGCAGATATGGAACGATTTTTTCACAAACCTCGCGTTTGAGCGTACCAAGACGACCGGCGACATGAATTACAACTCCAACGCCACGAGCGTCACGGTAGAATATAAGCCCGCCGGCACGGATAATACTATCGGCGCAAAGTTCGAAAAACGCTACCAGGTAGATGTAAATGAGTTTAATATAGACGCTAACGCTCGCTACGCCATAAATAGATCCCTGTACCTGATATCGCGCGGCCAATTCCAGGAAGAGCGTGACAAAACCGCCACGCAGACAAACCGTCTCTTGCACCGCCTCATGGGAGGCATTGCCTACAGGCCCGTTGATAATGATAAGCTTAACATGCTCGCCAAATACGATTATTCGCGAGACCTCAATAATTCCGCGGCGAACGACCTTACCGACTATTCCAAGCATATCGGCCAAGTGGAGGCGGTTTATGATCTTACGCCCAAGGTTGAGTTATACGGCAGGTATGCGCTGAAGTTTGTCGGCGAGAATATATTGGACATGAATACATACTCCCTGACCGATCTCATCACTGCCCGCGCCAAGTACAGATTTACCGACTTATTTGATATTGCCTGGATATACCACATAACGAGGAATAGAGACATCGATACCATGAAGCAGGGCTGCCAGGCCGAGTGCGGCGTTACGCTGTATGATCGCATCCGCGTGGCGCTAGGGTACAATTTTACCGACTACGATGATAACGATCTGCGCGGCGAAAATTATACGGCTCAGGGCCCCTATGTGAATATGACTCTCGCTGTCCTAGACCCGGACCTGGCCGATATCCCCGGCTTTAAGCGTTTAAGCCAGGACAGGATCGACATCCTGAAAGAAAAGATGATCGCCGAACGAATGAAAAACTTTCCTAAAGAAGAAAAAGATAGGCTGAACGAAAAATTCAAACAGGCCGAGGCCCTCTATAAAGAAGGCAGGTTTGAAGAGGCGAAGGCCGTTTACAGTGAGATAGATTTAAGAATGACCCAGATACGTTTTGATGTCGATGACGCTCTGAAGACAAAGCTTGAAAATGAGAAAGACTTGACCGGTAAATTCGAGAAAGCCGAAGCTCTTTATGCCGATTGTAACTACGCGGAAGCAAAAGAATTGTATGACCAAGTATGTAAGAAGTAGCGTCAAAGTGTCTCGTCGTCATTGCGAGGGCCGAAGGCCCGAAGCAATCTCAAAAACGAGATTGCTTCAGTCGCTCACTTCGTTCGCTCCTTCGCAATGACGCTCTTTCTGTCATTGCGAGCGAAGCGAAGCAATCTTAACAACCAAGGAGGTTTTGATGTTAGCAATACGTAATGCAGCCATAGCTTTATTTATTCTGGCCTTACTTACGTCTCCATCTTTCGCGAAAGACGACTATGTTCAGTACGATCTGGGCAAGCTCGCGAAAAAATCCGAGGCGCGTCTTAAAGAGATAGACAAAATAGTAAAGGAGACGAAGCGTAAAGAGGCGGCGGCGAAAAAACTCGCCGAGCTCAATCTCCTCTATAGAGACGCCGAACTCCTGTATAACGAAGGTAAGTTTGAAGAAGCGAAATCCCTCTACAGGAAAAGCATATCCTACACGAAAGATCCTGATGTAAGGGCCGTCGCTTTAGAGAAGCAAAAAGAGTTGGATAGAATAGAGAAGGCGAAGATGGAGGAACAGAGAGAAAAGGATCGCCTCGAAAGAGAAACCCAGAAGAAGGCCGAAGTCGAGAGCCGCGAAAAAGAACGCATAGAGCGCGAAGCCGTCCGCAAAGCAGAGGCAGAAGCACGCGAAAAAGCGCGAGCAGAAGAACAGGCAAAGAGAGAAGCCGAACGAAAGGCAAAGGAAGCAGAGGCGCAGAGAAAAGAGCATTTAAAGACCAAAAGCATCGAAGAAATGCCGGCTGAACCCAAATCGGCGCCGACAGCCAGAGAAATTTCGGATGATGCAGCCGAATTGATAAAAAAAGGAGACGAACTTTATAATAACAGAAATTATGATAAGGCGAAAGAATATTACGGCAAAGCAAGATTTTTGTTAGAGGAAAAGAATAAAAGTAGCAAGCAACAAGAGCTTGAGCGAGAAGCCCGTGAAAAAGCGCGAGCCGAAGAGAAAGCCAAAAGAGAGGCCGAACGCAAGGCGAAGGAAGAACAAATCAGGTTAGAGGAGGAAGTCCGTGAGAAGGCGAGACTCGAAGCTGAAACAAGC
>JAUYDB010000120.1 GCA_030691985.1 Candidatus Omnitrophota bacterium
CCCTGGCAGGGAGCTTTCCCGCTGCAATTTTCAGTGGTTGGAATTTCGGTTTTGTGAAATTCCATACAATAAATATACTACAGGGTCATCTATTATAACGACGGATAGATTTCCATCGCCATAATAGATAAACCCTCATATATTAAACCGCGCAGAAGAGCGGTGTATCTTATAACCCGCCCGCTATCGTATACGTTATGGTTCCGCCGTAAGTCGTACCGGTCGCTAGGCCTTGCGGATTTAACCCATAGCTTACACCGACGAACGTCCCGTTCGGCACGTTGGTTCTATCAGCTGTGCCGCACGTATAAACCGTGAGGTCTGACGTCGGTACTATCGGCCAATCGGCGCCCGAAGCAGGCACCGGATTACCAAGCGTCCCGTTTGTTTGAACCCCGTTGTAGTAAGGCTTGTCCATGTAATACTTCAGCTTGCCATCCAGGCCATTGGTGCTGTTAAACTTCATCTTTAGCGCCCAATTGCCGGTTCCGTTATACTTGCATATCACGGCTGTATCCGCTTTAGTGCTTGCGTGGCCGGTTGGATACACAAGGTTTGAAGTCGGATCTATGGATGTCCACGGTATCCCGCCGCTTCCGAATGTCGTATCGGTCGCACTCGCGAATTCGATAGATATCAGAGACGCGACGCTAACTGTGGCAGTCTGGGTCTGGGTCGTGGCCGCAAACGCGCTTCCTACAACCATCGCCATAACAATCGCCAATAAACTTAAGCTTCCTATTAATTTCTTCATCTTCTTCACCTCCTTTTTAAGTTGCATTATACCACATGTATATTATATCACATAGGACACGCCAATCAAAATCATATTCATATCCTACGATTTCGATCTTGATCTCGTCCTTCGTAATACAAAACTCGCGTCTTACAATCCGCCCGCTATCGTATACGTTATGGTTCCGCCGTAAGTCGTACCGGTCGCGAGGCCTTGCGGATTTAACCCATAGCTTACACCGACGAACGTCCCGTTCGGCGCGTTAGTCCTGTCACTCGCACCGGACGTATAAGTCGTAAGGTCTGATGTCGGTACTACCGGCCAATCACTGCCTGAACCCGGTACCGAATTACCCAGCGTCCCGTTCGTAGTAACTCCGTTGTACGTAGGCTGCGCCATGTAATACTTCAGCTTGCCATCCAGGCCATTGGTGCTGTTAAACTTCATCTTTTGCGCCCAATTGCCGGTTCCGTTATAGTTTCATATCACGGCTGTTTCGGCTTTAGTGCTTGCTTGGCCGGTTGGATACACAAGGTTTGAAGTCGGATCTATGGATGTCCACGGTATCCCGCCGCCTCCGAATGTCGTATCGGTCGTGCTCGCGAATTCGATAGATAATATAGACGCGACGCTAACTGTGGCAGTCTGGGTCTGGGTCGTGGCCGCAAACGCGCTTCCGGCAACCATCGCCATAACAATCGCCAATAAACTTAAGCTTCCGAATATTTTCTTCATCTTCTTCACCTCCTTTTAAGTTAGATTAACTTTTCTAACCTGGTTAGAAAACGCATATCTTGAAATTCCATACCACAAGGTACGCATCTTATAATCCGCCGACTACCGTATATATTATGGTCGCGCTATAAGACACGCCGGCTGTCAGATCTTGCGGATTCAATCCATAGCTTATACCGACAAACGTCCCGTTCGGCACGTTTGTCCTATCCATTGTGCCCGACGTATAAACCGTGGCGTCGATTAATGGCACCGGATACCAATCGGCTCCAAAATATGGCGTCCAATCAACCAGCGTACCGTTTGTGGCAACCCCGTTATACGTAGGCTGAGCCATGTAAAATCTTAGTTTGCGGTACGTCAAATTGGAGCTCTCAAACTTCATCTTGAGCGCCCAGTTACCGGCCCCGTTATACTTGCATATAACCGCGGTATCGGCTTTACCCGCCACGTGGCCGCCCGTTGGATATATCAGGCTCGAAGTAGGGTCAACGTTTACCCATGATATCGTGCCGCTCCCGAATGTTGTAGTGCTCGTACTCGCGAATTCGATAGATAACACAGACGCGATAGTGACATTAGTATTCTGCGTCTGGGTCGTGGCCGCGAACGCGTTCACGGCTGCGAATGCCATCGTTATGCCTATCATCAACATCATCTGTAATTTTTTCATTGTTTTAGCCTATCTTCATCTGCAACATATACAAACTTATCCTACGGAGAACGTGTAATAGTATAGGTAATCGTACCCGTATGTGTCATGACAGCCTCAAGTTGCTCCGACAATGCTAGCCCGTAGTCAATGCCGAAGAACGTTCCGTGCGGCGTATTGAGTGAATCATTCGAACCGGACGTATAGAGCGTATATGGCGTTGGGCGTACACAGTTCATTATGCCGTTGAGCATTCCATCCGCCTGCGTTGAAGTATTTCTATTGATAACTTTGGTCGGGAACGTAAAACACCAGATTTTGTTTTCCAACGTGGCGCCCGTCATATGTATCTTAAGATACCATGTCCCCTGATTGTTCCGGCATATCAGGCCAACATCAGATTTCGTGATAACATGCCCTGTCGGCGGCACGGGAGAATTATTCGGGTTAATATTAATCCACGGGATCGCTCCCGAACCAAACGTTGAATCAGGCGCCTCGGCTATTTCGATAGACAATATAGACGCTATAGTAACATTGGTAGTCTGAGTCTGGGTCGTAGCCGCAAACGCGCTTCCGACACCCATCACTATAACAAACATCAGTAAACTTAAGTTTTTGGATAATTTCATTATTTTCTATATAGTCTCGATACATTTGTGCCTTGCCTGCCATTATTAAATGTGTTAATAAACTTGTCTTGTAATTCAAGTTTACATTAAAAGAAACGAAGTGTCAAGACCTAAAATCTAACTTTTTTATAAACTAATTTTTAGGCGCTAATCCCATAATTTTGTGCTAGCAAAATATGGGTTAATACTTTTTCAGGGCGAGGTAGTGATAGTATAGGTGATATTCATATTATAGGTATTGCCGGCGATTAACCCTTCGGGAATTACAACGAAACTCAATGTTGCCAGTGTCCCATATCCGTAGTTATTCATATCCGTAGCGCCTGCCGTGTAAATGGTTGCCGCGGATTGCGGAACCGGATTCCAACCAGGCGAATATGCCAATGTGCCGTCAGCCTGGCTCCCAAGAATATTGCTCCATGGCTGGCCCATATAGAATTTAAATTGATTTAAGGGGAAGGCGGGGCTTGAGGTAGTTGCAACACCCATCTTGAGATACCATGTAACGCCCAAATTGGACTGGCACATTATGCCTGTGTCGGATTTGCCGTCAAAAGGTTGCCTTGAATCGGCATAACACATCGACTGCGTTGGATTTATATTCGTAAAAGGGATAGCGCTGGAGTATAGGACCTTCCAATCGGTATAAAAGGATATCTCAAGATAGTCGCTTACTCCCACATCTATAGAGCCGGTCACTGTGACCGTTTCGGCGCTGGCTGCGCCTGTCAACGATAATATCAGGGCCATCAAAACCATGAAACCGCTTATAGTAAATTTTGTCATATTTTGGCTGCTACCCCATTATAGGAATACCAAATTATCCTGATTTTGTCAATAAAAAAAGGAAACCCTACGGCGAATCCGTAATTGTATATGTAATGACGGCTATATACGGGCCGGGTTTAAGGCCGGTGCCGTCCACCTTAAAACTTAAAGTGATGAGCGTCCCAAAAGGCGTGTTATTATTGTCCGTCCCTGCCGAAGTATATAAGGTATGATATATTGTAGAGATGATAAACCAATCCTTTGGCTGGCCCAGCGTACCGTCAGAATTTCCGCCGGTATTCCTATTTATCGGCTGGCCCATATACACGGCAAGCTTACCCTTGGATACCAGGTCGCCTGCCGCATCCACGGCCTTTATCTTCAGGTACCACGTCGTATTGCTGTTTGCGATAACGACTAATCCGATATCGGATTTTCCGTCATTCTCCGCCCTTCTGTCAGGATAATTATACCTGCTCTCCGGGTTGACATTTGTGAAGGGGATCGACTCTTTAAACAACACATTCGCGTCGGTGTAAAACTCAAATGACTTTGTCGCATTAACCGAAGCATTGACATCCGAAGTTACAGTCGTAGCCGCGCGCGCGGCCGACAAGCCGCCTGCGCTCATATAGCCCATGATAAACGCGGGAATCAGTATTGCCGGCAATAAAAAATGGGGGCAGGCATATTTTTTTACTTGATTTGACGCATAAAAAAATGTGCCCGTCCCCTTTTTCATTTTTCACCCTCACCAATTATATACCACATCATATTGGACATGTCAAGGGAGTAAAACAAACTTTTTTATGTCCTAAGAAAAAAATGTGCCCGTCCCCTTTTTTTATAGCTTATTTATTCAGTATTTTTATAAGCTGTTTTTTCGCTATTTCCAGCTCTTTCTTCGGATCGGCGTTTTGCAGTATCACTTTCTGGATGGCTTCATCTATATATTTTGCGCAGGCATCCCAGCTGGTAACCGGCGGAGGGCCTTTCGCGTCATTCGCCTGCGCAACGAGGACATCCTTGAATTTCTTATCCATCTCTAGCATATTCCATGTCTCTTTAACCGGGGGAAGGTAGGTATCCTGTTTTGTCAGCGCCGCCTCATAAAGCTTTTCCTGTATTACGGGCGAGAACAGGTATTTTATGAACATCCAGGATTCTTCCTTATGCTTTGATTGGGTGAATATGCCCATTATGCGCCCGCCGATAAACGCCGTCTTCTTCCCCGTCGGGCCTGCCGGCAGTGTCGCTATGGACCATTTACCGGCTATCTCAGGCGCGGAAAGCCTCAGACCGTCTATCTTCCAGTTGCCGGAGATCGCTATAGGGAAATCGCCGGTCCTCATACCCTGTTCGAGCGGTATCTTCGTCTTCGGGACGTAATATTTGGTATAAAGTTCGCTGAAGAACTTGATCCCCATGACCGCTTCCGGCGAATCAATTATAACTTGCGTATAATCCTTATCATAATAATCGCCGCCCGCCTGCCAAAGAAAAGGAGAATATCCTATCCAGCTCATCGAGCCCCAGTCAAATATCATGCCTTTATTATTCTTGCCGAGTTCGGCGAGAAGCGCTGTAAGTTCGCCCCAGTCTTTGGGCGGCGCGGCAATTATATCTGTCCTGTAATATAGGATATATTCGGTCATGTCAAAAGGTATGCCGTATATCTTACCTTTATATTCTATTGAATTGCAGAGCCCCGTAAATATCGATTCCTTTATCGCCCTTATCTCTTCCGGATATGCCCGGGCGAGATCGACCATCGAGCCAAAATTGCCGAACTCTGCCCCCCACGTAAGGCCCATCGTCCCGATGTCGGGAGCGACGTTGCCCGCGATAGACGTAAGGTACTTCGAGTGCGCGTCCCCCCAGGAGATCGCATCGCACCTCACCTTTATCTTCGTATCTTGGTAAAACTTTTCGGCAAGCTCCCTTATCGTGAGCGCCTGGCCCTCGGAGCCGATAAGCCACATTATTATCTCAACCTCTTTCGCGCCGGCCTGGTCGGCCTTCTTTCCGCAGCCTGCAAAAAGAATGGAGCTCGCTAAGAATAAAACCAATATTTTTCTCATTCTTTACCTCAATCGTATAGTGTGTCAGTTAAGTTTACTATTTTCCTCTCCCCCTTTAGGGAAGAGGATTAAGGTGAGGGGAATTTTGTGGAGCTTCACTTCTTATTCGTGAACACGTAGCCGAGGAGCCGATAGACGAGTTTCGCCGCGAGGAAGTCGGAAGCGACTTGGGCTTCT
>JAUYDB010000015.1 GCA_030691985.1 Candidatus Omnitrophota bacterium
TACGCCAGTGCGCCTCGCTCAAGGGATTGGTAAAACCAGGTGCGGCTCTCGGCGCGGGAATAAACACGGAAAGCGCTTTTTGCGCAAACGCTCCCGCTTCTTCTAATCCGGTCAGTTGCTCTCCTATAAGGAATCCTACTATATTAGCGCCGAATGCCCTGCGCGAGAAACGGCGCAAGTGCGTGTATGCATATATGAGTATTCGGTCGAGGTCGCTTAGTGAATCAGGCGATTTCTTCGTAATGATTTCCCGCACCTCTTCCCTTAATTCTAGGGTAAGCACTACCGCCTTATTCGGTTTGGCCTGAATAATCTCTTCCGCTATCTCCCTGCCTGCCCTGTAATTTGACAATAGCATCCTTGCGATTAAACCCCGCCTTTTCTCCAATGTACCTGTGACAACTTCATACAAGGCATCCTTTGGCAGTATCGTCTGTAGCGACTCTTCGCTAAGCGGAATGGTTGAAGAGATGTCGCTTATCATACCTGCCCTTTCCTTTAACGCCTCCGCTAACTCCGCCAGCCACGCTTCGTCACTCTGCGGCATGTCGAGAATGTCGGGTCTTTTCGCTCTGATGGCCGATAGCAACTTCTGTGGCGATTCGGCGCACCCCGGATCCTGCGATATTAGTCCCTCTATCACCCGCCTCCTGACTTCCTCACCCACCCCGCCGCTCTCTTTGCTGTACATCGAGTCTGTGCCGGGGTTCGGCTCTGGCGGCTTGCCTTCCACCGCTGTCACCATAGAACAGACCGCCTTGAACACCCTGGCCCATTTATCTTTTAAATAAGTTTCGACCTCTTGCTCTTTATCTATCTGCAACAGATTTTTCGGGACTTCAATAAATATTAACTTTTCTAGCCCATACGGTTTTCTTAAAAAATCCACGATGCGCACTCCGTCGATCGTATTGATAAGACGCGTGAACTCCTGATATAGTGGGGAATTTTCATCAACCCTGAGTGAGATAAATCCGGCGGCTTCCCCATATCCGATATATGCGCGCATACCATCAATGCCTGTTTGAGTTCCATGGAAGATATCGTCAATCCAGTTGGGCGAAGACAAGCCAGGATATTTGCCAATGTCAAAATACCGATGGTCGCTAGGCAGACAGGAATGTGACCAGCTGCTCGTATATAAAAACGGCAATTTGTTCAACGCAATTACAATTTTCTGTATGCCGGGGTCGGCTTCCTTTTCGGCCTCTGCCCACGGCAGGCCTCCTTCAGGGTCTTCAAACAATCTGTGGCCATTTCGGTATTCTTTCTCCCTCGCAAAGTTACGGAATGCTGTATAAATATAGGAGTTAACCTTTTTAAATCCCGTGTCTTCAAGATATCTCTCGGTCATAGATTTAAGCTCTGCGGCTATCTTCTCACGACGAGGAGAAACCGCGATGTTCCATAAGGCAACCTTGACCAATTGATGGGTATCAAACACATCTTTCATAGGTTCGGGCCGCGAGACCTCGTACTCTATCATCCTCTTAATGGTCTCCATAAACGATTCAAGGGTTAATGGGGATGGTCCTATTTTTTCGCTTTTCACCGCCTCTACGACCGGCGCATCGAGTATCGGCTTTATTGATTTGTCGTAGATTTGCTTAAGATGGTATGCTCTAGGTCTAAGTTTTTTGCCTCTGAACTGTTCGAGGATAGGAAGAAACTCGCCCGCCTTCTTTTTGACGGCTTCGGGGACATAATACCGCGCGTTCTTACCCGTTTCACCTCCCGGCGCTTTCTTGATTAGCTGCAGGTGTAGAAGCAAATCCCTTAAATCATCCTTTATGCTTTCCGGCGAGAGCGCCTCACCTCTTGCCGGATGTTCTTCTCCGGCACGCCTTGCCAATTCCTCACCGCTAATCGCTCTTTCTGTGGTCGTTATGTCGTGACCGCAGAGATAGCTGAAGACGCTGTAGATTGAGCCTGCGGGTGGGATGTCGGTGTCTATCCCTGGTTTTCCACTGTTGCCGGAATCGACCGGTCTGGCCAAAAAATCGACATAGGCCGTGGCCGCTATATAAAGCGCCCTTATCAGTTCCTGCAACGGGTTCGGGCCGTTAACCGGGCCAAGCGCCGGTTTGTGGTCGGAAACATCTTCATTGAGAAGTCCTGTCCATCCTATCTCGTCATCCCATGTCTCATTGCGATAATTACCAACACCAACTTGTGTATTGGGTGAAAATATCCCGGCGGGAAGCTTTCTCGCCGGGCCCAGCTCGGGTTTCACGAACTCAATGTAGTCTTTCGACATGAATAGCGCCATCTGCCGCGCTAACATAGTCCAATCCACACACACCAGGATATACCCCATAAAATCTCTGTCTCCTTCAGAAAAATCGCCCTGCGCTGCCGAAAAACAACCCCTCATTAGTTGTAAAAGGCGTTTGGGATCTTTCCAATTGAGCTCGCCGCGTATCCTGTATCTCGCGCCTGCGATGAGCGACGCTGTCAACAGGTACTCGCCCAGATAACTTTGCAGATAATAATTGCGTATATTCTGCCTTCGATCGTTTTGAATCATGAACAAATGGGACGATACAGGGTTATCCGGACGCGTTACCTCCTCCAGCGTCCTTAGTTCTTCAAAATCGGCTGGGCCTGATAAGCGCATGTTGGGATAGGTGACGGCGCCAAGCCAGTCATGAAGTCGGCCTGCCCCGAGACCAGGCCGCGATAGGATATCGACATTCCACGCATATCTGCGGTTTGCGGGCAAATTATGGAAAAGCGCCGCTATAGCTGTATGCACGATGCCGTACCGCGCAAGCATAAAGAGGTCATGTATGTTGCGGTAAAGCGCCTCCTGAAACCGCCTTTCATCAATCCTTGCGTCATTTAGATAGGTAAACCAATCTTCGGATTCCGTCTCATACACCGTGAACGCATATTTGCCGTCCCGCCTGTCACAACGTATCTTCGTGCCGTCACCGGCCTTCTGTTCGTCCAACGCCTTTATCGCCTCATCAGGTAGAGACGCTGCGCGCGCCATCCGATTCCCTCTTACCAGAACGGCTCTGGGGTATCTTCCTTTGAGTCCCATGATCTCTCTATATTTATCTATGTAATCCATGTATCTTGACTCCTGGTAAAGGAGGCCGAGATTGGCATTCTCTCTGAGCAGTTTGATCGCCAACAATACGCCGCTCTCCCTTCTTCGATATATCAATGTCCGGCCCTGCGCCCTGACAAATTCACACCCCGCGATGACCTCCGCGATGCTGTCAAGGGTGGGCGCTTTATCCATATCTACATCTTCATATGCCGGAGGCGGCTCTGGGAGCTCAAGCGGTTTAAAATCTATTCCGGCATCGAGGAAGTATTCCGCGATATCAGCAAAGTTTGACTCGACCATTCCGTTATCCGCGAAGCTGATGGAAGTCACCTTCATGCCGTTATATATCCTGCTGAAAAAATCGCCTATTTCTACGCCGATTTTTTTGAGGAATTCCTCTATAGGCATATGCTGGTCGAATGCGCCGGGTTGTCTGAAAAGTTCGGCCGCTGCCGCGCAGACCTTCGGCGAACCGGCAATGATCTTAAATAGACATGTCAAGGCAAGATGATTCCCCCATATCTGCGGGCAGGTGAAATGACACCTCTCCATATTTTCGATTACAGCAATAAGTTGATCCAATCCGGCGGGAGTGGCAACATCGGCATCAAAAACTCTCTGCATAAACACCGCAACGTTCCGCGTCTCTTCCTGTTTGCTAAGGTACGTCGCGCTTTTGAATAACGGTATCTCGACGTTATTTATTCCCGCCAATATCTTTAAATGTTTTTCGTAACACTCGTCTCTGGCGCTGGCATCTGCTATAAATGGCGCGAAGAGAAGCCGGATAACGACAGGCAGGAAAACGGGATAGATCCTTAAGTTGATGCTTAACTGATGCAGGGCCGCAAATTCCTTGCCTGCCGTCACAGCATACACCGCTGGATAGGGGCATCTTCCCGGCACCTGCGCATCAAGATAAGGCAGTATCTCTTGCACAAAGATACGTATAGCACCGTTTCGCTCTTCAAGAACATTTTTAAAGGAGGTCCTGTCTGCGTCAGTCCTCAATCCCTCATATATCCGCCTATTCTCGTCAGCCTCCCTGTCCAGCCGCGAAAAGAGGTTATTTAAATTTTTGCCAATATCTTGGCCTCTCTTCCGGCTGAAAAGAGATAGAACGCCTTTTATCCTGCCTGTCATACCGGGCGCTCTGGCTGCTGCGCTTGACCTTGTCATGGAAGAATACTTGTCTAACAGATAGCGCTTGAACGCGCGTACCACAGCCGTCCTGCGTTCGAGGCAGTCCTCATACAATCCCCGGCCGATATCCGATGTGAGAAGCTGTATTGCGTTGAGGGCAAACTCGCTGTCTTTGTCCGCGTCTCTATCTATCGCCTCCTCGATGACCTCTTTCGCGAGGACGCGCGACTCGTCCGGACTGGTGCCATCAAAGTAGGAAAGGAGGGTCCAAACTATCATAATTATCTGGTTTCTCGAACTATCCGATGTGGATAGCCGGCCATAGACCGCCTTGACAACCTTCGACGCTGACAAAGAAGAGTCAAACTCGAAAGGTTCGACGAATGCTATATTTTGCATCGCAGCTAGGTCATAACAGACCTCCTCGAGCACCATCATCGGCGGTCTCTTGTTGCCGCAGCGCGCGTCGATCATCCTCTGCCATAATCGGTATTCCATCTCGCTGACGCGCCTCAGTTCTTCCCGGCTCTCGTGGGATAACTTCTCCTCCCTGAATTTTCTGTATCGATTGAGGATATCCTGCGCTTCATCGTAGAGATCGAATGCGAGGGCAGTATCGAACAATGTGATGAATGTGCTTCTGAATAGATCGGGCGTGTTCCCATGAAGGATATATTCCGCGAAGAATCGTTCCTTCTCGCGTTGTAATATCCTCTGCGCTATTAATGCATCGACCGGCATGTATAGTTTCGCTATCTCCATCCATTGATGGAAATTGTCCTGTCGCTCACTCTGCCTCAATGCCTCTTCACAAGAGGCGAGCGTAAGCATGAGCTTCTCCCTTTCCGTTCCTAATACTGCCTGCAGCCGCGCAATATTGCTTCGTATAGGCACACGATCCCGGATGCCGCTAGATTCCTTTTCACAAAGCTCCGCGAGGATGGCCCGCGGCCTTGCCATCTCGCCGGCCTCTCGCATCCGAATTCCTATCTCCGCCTTTACCGCGAGCCCATCTTCTGACTCATTATCACGGGGGACGATGGCGAGCGCCGCGTCGAAGAGACCGGCAGCAGCAAGAAGTCTCGCCATTTTGCACCGATGCCGAGGGTCAGGACCACGCATGCTCCCCTCGTTCCTCATGAGGCGCAGGGCATCGTCCACGTAACCGGCCAGCAGAGATGTCTCGATCACCTCGGTAAACTTGGAATGCGCATTGTAAAATTGATGATATCCGTGCACAGGGCGCAGAAGCTCGCGGGCCATTTCGTAATCACCAGCGGCCAACCGTGCCCTTGCTATCAGAAGAGTATTTTCTATCT
>JAUYDB010000030.1 GCA_030691985.1 Candidatus Omnitrophota bacterium
CGCAATTTCCCCCTCACCTTAATCCTCTCCCCCTTCGGGGGAGAGGAAATTATGAGTAAATTCCCTCTCCCCTTTAGGGGAGAGGGCAAGGGTGAGGGGTAGGCAAAGATCAAATCTCAAAATACAGCCTTCCGTCGGGACTTGTGATTTAATTTGAACATAAGTGATATAAATACTCAATACACAATACGCTAAAAGAGAGGTGCCTTGTCATGAAGAAGCCTGACATAAAGAAAGTCTTTGCGGGCATAAGGACATTATTCAAAAATAGCAACGGTAGTATAAATGTGATTTATAAGGGCTCGAAAAAACGCCTCTTATTCACTATTCTCATTGCCATAGTCACGCTTATTATAATAGCCCGCATGACGGTTAATATCCAAAATGTCATATTTAAGAAGAAACTGAAAGCCCCAGGGATGGCGGTTGTAACTTTCGAAGAAGAGGGCGTCCCTGTAAAAGCTTTTAAGGTAAAGAAGACCGATTTTAAAGATACCCTGCCATGCCTCGGGAATATTAAGGGATATAAAGAGGTGGACCTCAAGTTTCAGGTAGCGGGCATAATAGAGAGCTTCAATTTCGAGGAGGGCGAGAAGATACAGGAAGGCGACATTATAGCGAGCCTTATACAAAGGGACGCGCTGCTCAAGCTTAAATACGCGGAAATAGAGTTGAACAAAAATCAGAAATTATTCGAGATAGGCGCGATAAGCCCGATGAAAGCCGAACAGGCAAAGCTGGAATATGAATCCGCTAAGAGCGATCTGGACAAGACCAATATTTACGCGATGTCTGACGGGTTATTGGGTTCACGCCTCCTGGACGTCGGCAATTACGTTACACCCAATGATAAGGCCGGGATATTCGTGGATAGCGGTAAAGTTTACGCGGAATTTAATATTATAGAAAAAGATGTTCCGAAGGCGGCATTGGGGCAGAAGGCGGAGGTGTTTGTGGATGCCTATCCCAACAAATCCTATAACGGCGTAATCGACAGGATCGCGCCCATAATAGAAGGCAGGTCAAGAACCGAAGCCATTAAGGTTGAGCTTGATAATAAGGATGGCCTGCTTAAGCCGGGAATGTTCGTAAGGGCCCTTATCGCAACCTACGAGAAAAAAGACGCTATAATTATCCCCGCATCCGCTTTAAAGAAGAGAGAAAATGACTACTTCGTATTTGTGGTACACAAGGAAGAGCAAGGGGGGCGGGAAGAGGCGGTCGACGCCAAAAAGAAGTCTGAAAAGAAATTATGGTTATTCGGTAAGAGGAGAAAAGAAGAAGACGCGGCACTCGCGGAAAGGCCCAAAGAAAAAGAAGCCGAATACGGAACAATCGAAACCAGAAAAATAACCTTAGGCTACATGACGCAGGACATGGTCGAAGTGGATTCCGGTTTAAAAGAAGATGAGCTTATCGTGTCGGAAGTTCACGAAGATTTTAAGGACAAGGCAAAAGTCGAGATATCAGAAGTCCAGGAAGGACTTATTTGACGGTCGATAGTCAGTCTCGTAGTGCGTATTGCGAAAGGTAGAATTTTTTCGGTTTCTGCTGAATGGCCATGTGGTCACGGGGGTTGAGCCGTATAAATTTTGTTTACGACTCATTACCATAAAACGTTTATGACCGTTATATCCATAGCGGCTGTAAAGCTTAAAATATCAAAGCTAAAACTATATAATCCTTGAAAAACAAAATTAGGCGAAACCCCCTGGCCGCATGGCCAATATGGTAGAAGCCGAAAAAATTTCTGTTGTGTTTACGATAAGGAAGTTTTCACGCAAATATGAACCTACCCAAATTCTCAGTAGAACGCCCCGTGACTGTAATGATGATAGTCGCGGGGATTTTGATATTCGGCGTCATCTCGTTAGAGTTGTTGCCTCAGGAGCTCTTTCCGCAAATAGTATATCCACAGCTTACCGTAGTGTCCCCCTATGAAAACGCGGCGCCCGAGGAGATAGAGACGCTGATAACCAGGCCCATAGAGGAAGCGGTCGCCACTGTCGCGGGAGTGAAACGCATCAATTCTATTTCTAAAGAAGGGCTTTCTTTAGTGATAGCCGAATTCGGATGGAACCAGAACATAAACTTCGCGGCCCTCGGGATAAGGGAAAAGATAGACCTTATAAAAGAACGATTGCCCAGGGAAGCGGAAGAGCCGATAGTCCTTGCCTTCAATCCGTTTGACAAACCGATATTGATATTGAGCGTCACAACCTCCAAAGAGACGCGTTCGCCGATAGCGCTTAGAGAGCTTGTGAGGAAGATGATAAAGGATGAGGTTGAAAAAGTGGAGGGCGTGGCTTCGGCTACGATCTCCGGCGGGCTTGAGCGCGAAATCCAGGTGGAAGTCAACCAGGATAAGCTTCAGGCAAGGCGTATACCGATTCTCGATGTCTCAAAGGCCGTTTCAAGCGCCAACCTTAATTATCCGGCCGGCACCATAAAGGAAAGCTTCTATGAATACCTTATCAGGACGCTGGGCGAATTTGAACATGTCCGCGACATAGAAGATGTGGCGATAGGTTCGGACATGCCGGAGGAATGGCCTTATGATCTGTCCGAACGAGACTTCAGAGACCGCGCAAAAGGGATAACAAGGGACAGGCGGCTTGTATATCTGAAGGATGTCGCGACGATAACAGACGGTGTCAAAGAGCGGACTTCTTATTCGCGATACAACGGAAGAGAAAATATCTCAATATCCATCCAGAAACAGGCCCTTGGTAACACCGTAAAAACGATCGATAAAGTAAAAAAGAAACTGCGGGAAATAAGGCCGGATCTGCCCCGGGACATAGATGTATCCATAGTGTATGACCAGTCCGAATTTATAAGAAGCTCGATAAGCGGCGTCTGGAACGCTGCCTGGCAGGGCGGCGTCCTTGTCTTTTTGGTTCTGTACTTTTTTTTAAGGAATGCGTGGAGCTCTTTCATAGTTACGCTTACCATCCCCATCTCGGTCATGGCGACGTTCGCGCTTATGTTCTTCGCCGGCATATCGCTTAATATGATGTCCCTCGGCGGGCTGGCCTTCGGCGTCGGAAGCTTAGTCGACTGCGCGATAGTGGTGGTTGAAAATATCTTCAGGCACATACAGATGGGGGAGGACAAAAAGACAGCATCGATAGCCGGGGCAAACGAGGTATTCATCTCGGTGACGGGGTCTATCCTCACAACCGTTGTCGTATTTTTGCCGCTTATATTCGTCATAGGCATAGTAGGCCAGATATCAAAAGATTTCGCGCTCACTGTTACATTCTCGCTCTTGGCTTCTTTGCTGGCTTCCGTAACGATAATCCCCCTTCTTGCTTCCCGCGGTATCAGCGCCGGCAAGGGGGTGAAATTGAAACCGGATGACGGCCTCTCGGCTATAGACAAGAGTGTGGCGGCTTCAGGGCCGGGAAAGTTCTTTGAAAAATTGCTGCATAAATTTGTGGAGAAGAAGGGCGCCCACCTCTCATATACGCTGTTGGCGTTTTTCATTTCATTGACGCTGTTCGTATTCATGGATAAAGAGATGATGCCAAAGGTCGACCAGGGCCAATTCACCATAAAGATAGATATGCCGGCCGGCACGAGGCTTGAGGCCGCTAATTTTATATCCCAAAAGCTGGAAAAATTCCTTTCAACAGTGCCGGAAGTGAACTCGCTTAACATTACAGTTGGCTCGACGAAAGAAACCACGACAAAAAATATCATAGAACGCCTGAGTTCAAATCAGGCGGAGATAATAGTCACCCTTAAAAAGAAGAGAAGAATAAAGAGCGCCGACATAGTGCAGATGATAAAAAACCGCGTTGGCGCCATGGGCTTGGAGAGGGCGCGCATAGAATACAGCTTACAGGAAAATGTTCTCGCTTCCGGCTTCGGGGCACAGGCGCCTGTGACCGTCGAGATGAAAGGAAGCGACTTAAAGGTGCTGGAGAATATGACATCCGAAGTGCGTAGAGGGCTTGCCGCCATAAAAGGTATTTACGGCATAAAGGACAACCTCGGCGAACCCTCTCCTGAGACCAAGATATATATCGATAAAGACAGGGCCTCGATGTACGGATTATCCGTTACGGACGTCGCGCAGACGGCTTTGATAGGGCTAAAAGGATATGTGGCGACGAGGTTCAAGGAGAAGGGGGAGGAGTTTGACATAAGGGTGCGGCTCAGAAAACAGGACCGCGATGATTTTAATAAACTCGCCAGATTAGAGATACAGTCGCCGTCTACCGGCGCGCGCGTCAATCTTTCGAGCGTCGCCAAATTCGGAAAAGGAAAAGGCCCGAGCGAGATAAGAAGGCTGAATCAGGAAAGAGTTGTGCTGGTTTACGCGAACATCTATGACAGGCCGTTAAAAGACGTCATGGCAGATGTCGGTAAAATGCTTAAAGGCGTAAATGTTCCGAAAGGTTATATCGCGAAGATCGCAGGCGAGACAGAGGAGATGACAGAGTCCTTTATCAGCATGAGGAACGCCATAATTGCGGCGTTTCTCCTTGTCTATATGATAATGGCGGCGCTCTTTGAATCGCTTTGGCAGCCGTTTATCATAATGTTCACCATCCCGCTATCGCTTATAGGCGTGGCGTGGGGGCTGTTTTTTACCCGCACAAGTATCAGCGCGTATGTTTTGATGGGAATAGGCATACTCGGCGGAATAGTTGTCAATAATGCCATAGTATTGATAGATTGCATAAATCTTTTCGTATCAAAAGGCATGAGCGTCAAAGATGCCGCTATATATGCCAGTAAAGTCAGGTTGAGGCCGATACTTATGACGGCCCTTACCACCATATTGGGGCTTGTCCCAATGGCCTTCCTTGGCGGCGAAGGGGCGGAACTGCGCGCGCCTATGGCAATTACTGTTATGGCGGGGCTGACTATCGCCACCTTCCTTACCCTTGTCATTATTCCCACCGTATATCTGGGCTTCCTCGACATAACCGCTAAGATCTTTTCTTATAGAAAAGAAGAAGGCGCAGTTGCCGGGGTAACTGCCGCAACGCCCAAGACCAAAATACTCAAGAGAAAAAAATGAGCCTCCCGTCATTTTCCATCAAAAGGCCGGTTACCATGCTGATGGCCTATATAATGCTTATTCTTCTGGGCATACTCTGCCTGATACAGCTTCCCGTTGAATTGTATCCTAATATAAGTTTCGGAGAGATAAGCATAATAATAGGTGTGCGGGGAGGCATGCCTCCCACCGAGGTGGAGTTGCTCGTCGCGAAGCCGATAGAGGAGGCGGTCGGAAGCGTAAGCCATCTGGAACAGCTGTTGTCGATCTCAAAAGAGGGGGAGTGCACAGTTGTTTTGAGTTTCGAACCGGGAATAAGCATGGATTTCGCGGCGCTTGAGGTAAGGGAGAAATTCGCCAAAGTCAAAAATAAGCTGCCCAAAAGCATAGAGAAACCCATAATAGCGCAGTTTAAGAGGTCTGATGTCCCGATAGTGGTAATAGCGGTGACGAGCCTTAAGAGGAGCACCGAAGAGATCAGGAGGATAGTGGATGATAATATCAGGGAGGCGGTAAAGCGCGTAAACGGCGTCGCGGACGCCGATGTAGCCGGAGGCCGGGAACGGAAGATATTGATAGAGGCGGACCAGAGAAAAATGGCGGCGTGCGGCGTGTCGCTCGACAGGATTATATCCATGGTGAGCCAGAATAATCTGAATCTCCTCTCGGGTGAGATAGAAAAAGATGATGAGAAATATTTAATAAGGGCTATAGGGCTGTATGAGAATGTGGATGATATAAAAAACATACCCGTTATGGCCGCGCCAAACGGGATCATCGTGAGGCTGAAGGACGTAGCGAACGTTCTGGATTCCTATCTCGATCCGACGGGATACGCCAGGGTTAATATACGCCCTGTCGTCTCGATATATGTGCAGAAGGAGTCCACGGCGAATACCATAAAAGTCGCAGAGCAGGTAATCAAGGAAGTCGACAGGATAAAGACTACGCTGCCAAAAGACCTCCAGATAATAACGACGAGGAATCAGGCGGACTTTATCAGGACCGCCATAGAAAATCTTAAGATTTCGCTGATTCAGGGCGCGGGCCTAATCATGCTGGTCCTGGTCTTTTTTTTAGTGAAAATGAACAGGCGTTTTTTGGCCCTGACCACAGCGCTTTTGGCGGGGATGCTGTTTCTGCCGACCAATGCCCTTTATCTTCTT
This sequence comes from Candidatus Omnitrophota bacterium, assembly GCA_030691985.1. Classification (GTDB taxonomy): domain Bacteria; phylum Omnitrophota; class Gorgyraeia; order 2-01-FULL-45-10; family 2-01-FULL-45-10; genus JAUYDB01. Next base: position 6,181 of record JAUYDB010000030.1, read on the forward strand.
TTGATCACAATGATAATAGCTTCGGTAATCATTCGTAAGATAAGGCCGGTCCTCATAGTCACTTCAGCGATTCCCATATCCGTTATCATAACATTCGCGATGATGTGGGTTATGAAGCTTACCGTAAACTTCATGACGTTGTTTGGCCTTGCCCTTGGAGTAGGGATGCTTGTCGATAATTCTATCGTAGTCTTCGAAAACATCTTACAGAAGAACGAGGCCGGCATGAAAGGCATCCCGGCGGCCATAGCGGGAGCGGAAGAGATCTGGATAGCAATATGGGCGTCAACCCTTACAACTATTGTGGTATTTCTGCCGATGGTCTTTGTCGGGCAGGAGATAAAACTGCTTTATGGCGGCGTTGCGTGGACAGTCACTTTTTCTCTCGTAATATCGCTGTTTGTAGCCATAACGGTGGTGCCGCTTTTAGCTTCGAGAACGCGGTTTTCTATCGATGACATACCCAAGGGCTATGGCAGAATGAATGTCGTAGGATTTATGAGGGCTGTCTATATATTCCAGAGGAAAGGCATTATGTATTTTATCCGCTATAGATACAGGATTCTGGCATGCGCCTTTATCGTTTTCGCGATTTCGCTATTTTTATTTATGAAGCTCGGCATGGAATTTTTGGGAACGACTGAACAAAACAAGTTCACCATATTCATAGAACTGCCGACAGGGGCCAAGCTTGACGTCACCAACGAAATAGTTAAAAGGGTGGAGGCGTATGTCAAGGAGATACCCGAGGTTAAGATATTTACGGCATGGGTTGAGCCGTGGTCGAGTAAAGTATATGTTGAGCTTGTAAGCGTTACGAAAAGGAAGCGGTCGGTGGCGGAAGTAATCGAAAGCCTCAGGCCAAAGCTTGACAGGATAAAGCCCGCGTTTATATACTATCAGGAGGAGCAAGAGGTAGGCACAAAAGAGATCGTCCTCGAGATATTCGGATACAATTATGACATGCTCAGGTCGCTGGCGATATCGATGGCGACAAGGATCGGCTCCATCAAAGGCTTCACAGACACGAAGATCCGGATGAGAGAGGGCCGCCCCGAGCTCAATTTGAAAGTGGACAGGAAGAAGACGGCCATTTTTGATATGACAACCACAGATGTCGCGGACATGGTACATGCGCAGATGAGGGGCTTGAGGGCCACCCTTTTTCATACGGAAGCGCGCGAGATCGAGACCATAGCAAGGCTCGATGAAAAATACAGGAAGACGTTCAAAGACGTTCATAAGCTCATCCTCACGAATAAGAATGACGACGATTTTTACCTCGAACAGGTTACAGATTTTAAATATGGCCTTGGCCCGAGCGAGATATGGCGGAAGAATAAATCGAGGACCGTGCATGTCAGCGCCAACGTCGGCAAGATACCCTTAAACAGGGCCGCCGAACTTGCAAAAGAGGCGCTTGGCGACCTGAAACTTCCGGAAGAATATTATTACAGGATCGGAGGAGATTATCCGACGATGATCGCGACGCAGAAACAGTTCCGCGCCATAATATGGCTGATAGTGATATTGATCTATCTTGTGCTTGCCGCGCTATTCGAATCTTATTATCAACCCTTTATAATAATGACAGCGGTTCCTTTGGCGCTGATAGGAGTCGTGATTTCGCTGTATGTGACCGGAAAATCGGTCGGGATGGGCGCCCTGGTGGGGCTTATGATGCTTGGCGGCATAGTTGTAAATAACGCGATACTCCTGATAGATCACGCGAACTTCCTGCGCAAGAAAAACATAAATCCGATCAAGTCGGTAATAATGGCTTCGAGAGACAGGCTCAGGCCCATACTCATGACCACGATAACGACTCTTTTGGGGCTATTGCCGATGGCGATCAGCGCTACAGAGGGTTCCAACCTATGGAGCCCTCTGGCGATAACTGTCATGGGCGGGCTGACGAGCTCAACAATCCTGACCCTTCTCATGGTGCCTGGTATTTATATTATAGCCGAAGATATTAAAGACAGGGCAAATCGAATTTTCGGTAACAGTTCAGTTCTATAAGAAAAATGGGGTCTGACCCAGCGCGTCTATTGCTTATTGAATGGGTCTGACCCCATTTTTTGGCATAGCAAGCTATCTGTAAAAAGGGGTCAGACCCATTCACCGCATAATAGACGCGTTGGGTCAGACCCCTTTTTATCACCGTCTCTTAAAACTCTGATCTATTACAATTTTCGCGAAAAGAAAGGTCAAAACTGTCAATGAGTCCAGCCAGGTTAGGGTATAAAAAAGTTGATTATTTGGTATTGACATTGTATTTTATATATGATATATATTATATACAAGAGTAAAAGAGCTGTATTTTTTTTGGGAAGATATTATAGAGTTAAAAAAAGTACTAATAAAGTGGTTAAATAGGCACAATTTTTTTTGTTAATCTGCTCAACAATTTTAAAAAGGTTTAAATAAGATGTTAGAATATCAAAACCCACATAAAAAAATACTCCTAAAAATTGTAGCAGCCACCATGGCGATATCGATGCTATGGTGGGATGTGGCATGGGCCTGCGATTTTTTTAATTACGTGTCAAAACCCGCAACATCTGTTGCTCCGGTTCTCCCGAAATTAGCTTTAGAACTGGAAGAACCTGCTGATAAAGCCGCGAAAGATTTTCCTCAAGATAATAAATATAAAGATATGCTTTCCGAAACCGAGATTATCAATTATGACCTTTTAGATTCTAATAAGAGCTTACCCGGAATAAATAACTTATTGCCGTCAAGGCAGGACAAGGAACAGTCTAACATGTTTGCTCCCGGATTTATCCAGGAACAACAGGCAAAACATGAAGACGTGATAAAGCAAAAGCAGGCCGCTGAAGATTATTCATATCTATTACGCAATAAGCCAAAACGGCAGGATGAGGAGATAGAGCTTAAGAAGAAAAAGTCCGGCGGCGATGGAACACCCGCGGATTATTCTTTAACGGATCCGGACGATACGGACGAGCCCCATAACTATAATGACTTTGAGAACCCCTCAGACCTTACCCAAACGAATAAATATGATATTACCATGAGCGATATCAACTATCGCATGCAGGCCCGCCCGGAGGAGTTCAAGGACAAAGACGGCGTAATATACTGGCTTGGGAACGGCCATAACGCGATCGACCAATCCCGCCTTATCATGATGATCAAGTATGCGGGATCAGGCGATAACAAGCGCATAAGCACGATACTCACGGGGTTCCGCTTTACAGAAACAGGGAAATACGAGGCAAAATACAGAATAGATTATACCTATTCCGGATCCGGCACAGACTTACTTGAGACCCGTAAATATGATATATCAGAAGGCCCCGGCTTAGATAGGCTCGTTGAGAAGAGCTACTACGAAGGCGGCGGGGAAGATAGCCACATCAAAAAGACGATATATTACGGCAAGGACGGAAAGATCATAAACAGGCGTGAGTATAAATATACCGACGGCGCCTTAAAAGAAGCCCTCTATTACGAAACCGATTCTGAAACGGACGGAGAGGGCGAGCTCCTGCAAAAGACCTTTTTTACAGGCGCCAAGAGGAAAGAGTCGGCCGATTATTCCCAAAGCTACTACACAGATAAAGCCACCGGACAGAGATACGTTACAGAGACGACCGTCTACTATTATAAGAACGGCAAACGCGCAAGCCAGGTTGAAGGTCAGGAATACCGATACTCGAAGTCGAAGCAGATTACCTATAGAGGCGACCCGGATACCAACCATGATGGCGCGCTTTCGGATGAAGAGCTTCAGAACGCGAAGAAACTGTCGATGCTTGTATATGACGACCTCCACAGGCTGGCCAACGAAGAGGTCGCGGATTATATGGCGGTTTACAACGCAAAAACCGGAGAGGCCGCGAAGACCATCGTATATTTTTACAAGGACGGCAGGCGTGCGGCCAACGCTAACTATCGTGAATGCTTAACAAGCGCCGCGACTTACTATGGCAACCTTGATGCCAACGGGGACGGCAAAATAGATTCCGGAGAGCTTGGGGCCGGGGTAAAGGCCTCAGAAACTTTTTACCACACGGAAGGCCGCCTTAAAGGCGAAGAGGTCCAGTCCTACACGGTTACGTACCTTACGGACGGAGTGACCGTAAAAGACACAACTTTTTATGTCTATGAGGGCGATAAGCTGGCAGGCGCGGCGGACAACGAAGACAGGATGATTAAAACCGTAACTTACTGGGGTGATGCCGTAAACGGCGATGGGACTATAAAAGCCGATGCTAAGAAGAAATCAGAGACATTCTACCAGTTTAAGCCCGGTGCGAAAAGAGGCGAAGAGGTTGCCGATGTAACAAAAAATTACTATAGAGACGGCGTGACAGTGAGAGACACGACCGTCTATTTTTACAAAGGGAATAAGCGCGCCGAAGACGCCACCAATAGAGACGGGCTTGAGCGCACAGCGGCCTTTTGGGGTGATGCGATCGAGGTTTCAGAATTGACAGATTCGGATGGAGACGGCATTGCTGACGAGACGGAAATAGAGATGGGCCTCGACCTCAATAAGGCCGATAGCGACGGAGACGGGTTCAGCGACAAGGAAGAGCTCTTCTTTGGTTCCAGCGCTACCGATAGCAGCGACATACCGGCACTGATGCATGATAGCGATGGCGATGGATTGTCCGACTCCCAGGAGAATACCTACGGGACCGACAAAGATTCGAACGATTCCGATGGTGACGGGATGAGCGATCTCGAAGAGCTGCTTGTGGGGACCGACCCCAACGACCCGGATTCAAATATCTCAGGAATGGAATTTGGCAGGCTCGACTCAGACTCAGACGGTGTCCCTGACTGGATAAAAACGCTTATCGAGTCTTCAGGCCTGACATACACCTCCATTACCCAGGACTCCAACGGAAACGGCGAATCAGACCTCTTCGAGCTCCTGACAGGCGCAGATACCCCGGCCGAATTCAAGGCCGCTTTACTCCAGGATAAAAACAATAACGGCATCTCAGACCTTTTAGAGCTCCTGATAGGCATGG
>JAUYDB010000064.1 GCA_030691985.1 Candidatus Omnitrophota bacterium
TATGGGGATACGTCCGGATTATATTCCGCCGCGGTTTATTGCCGAAACGGTAGTCAGGCATTTCAGGAATATGCGTTTTAAGGGCGCGGCCCGGCCGAAAGCCTTGATCCTGCGGGCTAAAAAAGCGCGCGACATCCTGCCTAAAGGGTTAAGGCGTTCAGGGTTTACAGTCAGGATTATTGACTTGTACGACACAGTCATTCCCGCAGGAAGCAGGGAGGCCCTGGAACAGGCGCTTGCCCTGAGGGTGGATCTCGTCACCTTTACCAGCTCCTCCACCGTTGAAAATTTTATACATCTTCTGGGCGATGATTATCGGCGTAAACTTTCCGGAGTGGGGTTTGCCTCTATAGGGCCGGTCACTTCGCGCACGCTCGAAAAGTTCGGTTTGAAACCTGACATCGAAGCAAAGACCTATACGATCGAGGGCCTGGTGGATGCCATGGCAGGGGGGAAGGCGGCATGATTAATTGTACGAGGCTGCTCCTGGCAAAAAAGGGTTTTTACGACGAGATCAGGTATGTGAAGGGCAAGCCCGCGGATACCAATCGTCCGATCGTGGTCTGGAACACCACCAAAAGCTGCAATCTTCGGTGCGCGCATTGCTATTTTGACGCCCGCGCGAAGAAAGACAACGGCGAACTTACGGCCGGTCAGGCCAGGGAGATGATCGATGACGTGGCGGCCTTTGGCGCGCCCGTATTATTATTTTCCGGCGGCGAGCCTTTTATGCGTTCCGATCTGTTTGAATTGGGCAAATACGCCCTCTCCAGGGGCCTGCGCACGGTGATATCCACAAACGGCACGTTGATCACTAAGGATGCGGCAAAAAAAATAAAGGACGCGGGGTTCTCTTATGTGGGCATAAGCCTGGATGGCCTGGAAAAAATAAACGATGAGTTCCGGAAGGAGCGCGGCGCTTTTAAAAAGGCGCTCGAAGGCATAAAAAACTGCCATGCCTCCGGAGTGCGCGCAGGGCTGCGTTTCACGATCAATAAGCATAATTTTCGCGACATCCCCGGAATTTTCGACCTGCTGGAAAATGAGGGGATAAAACGCGCCTGCTTCTATCATCTGGTATATTCCGGCAGGGCGAGCGCCATGATAAAAGAGGACCTGACGGCCCGGGAATCGCGCGATACCATGGATATTATTTTTGAAAAGGCCATAGGGCTTGGCCGGAAAGATGCGGATACTGAAATCCTGACCGTTGATAATCATGCCGACGGAGCATACCTGTACCTGCGCCTGAAGAAACAAGGCGATAAAAGAGCGCTCGAGGCGTTGGATCTTCTCAGAATTAACGGCGGCAATAAGTCCGGTATCGGTATTGCGGATGTGGATAACCTGGGCTTTGTCCACGCCGACCAGTTCTGGAGGCATTATTCGCTGGGGAATGTAAAGGCAAGGAAATTCAGCGAGATCTGGTCCGATGAAAGCGGCGGATTGCTGCGGAATTTAAGGAACAGGCTTCCTTTATTGAAAGGGAAATGCTCCCGTTGCCGCTTCCAGGATATATGCGGAGGGAATTTCCGGGTCAGGGCCGAAGCGTTTTACGGTGATGTCTGGCAGGAAGATCCGGCGTGCTATTTGACCGAAGAAGAAATTACGGGTGCGAGAGATGGCTGATGCGGTGTTTCCGGAAATAAGGATGCGCAAAAGAAGGAAAGACGAGGCGGCGCGCATGAAATACCGCCAGACCCGCGCGATCTCGCTCCGTGATTTGATCATGCCCATATTCGTCAAAGAGGGCATATCCGGGAAAAAAGCGATCGCCTCGATGCCCGGCATATATCAATTCCCGGTTAGAAAAATCGCAGGGGAGGCAGGGGCTATTTACCGATCGGGGATTCCCGCCGTAATCCTGTTCGGGATCCCCCGGCATAAAGATGATGGGGGATCGTCCAGTTATGAAGAAACGGGCGTTGTCCAGCAGGCGATCCGCGAGATAAAGAAGGAAGCGCCGGGGCTTTCTGTCATCGCCGACGTGTGCATGTGCGAGTATACATCGCACGGCCATTGCGGTATTGTTAAACCGATTATAGGTTCTCGGTTATCGGTTATCGGAAAAAAAAGCCGCCGAAGACCGGACGCCGGACACCGGACGCCTATTTTTGAAGTTGATAATGACGCTACTATTGAGATTTTAGCCAGGATCTCTCTTTCATATGCCAACGCGGGCGCGGATATTGTAGCGCCCAGCGCCATGATGGACGGACAGGTGAAGGCGATAAAAGAAGCGCTCAAAAAGGGCGGCTATCCCGGAGTGAAGATCATGTCGTATTCCGCAAAGTATGCCTCTTCGTTTTACGCTCCGTTCAGAGATGCGGCCGAGTCTCCCCCGCAGTTCGGGGACAGATTGACTTATCAGATGGATTATCATAATTCTGACGAGGCCCTTCTCGAAGCGCGGCTCGATATCGGGGAAGGAGCCGACATGCTCATGGTTAAACCCGCTTTGGGGTATGCGGATATTATATACAGGATGAAGAAGGAGCTCGATTTTCCGCTTGCCTGCTATTCCGTAAGCGGTGAATATTCCATGATCAAAGCCGCGGCCATGAAAGGATATATAGATGAAAGAAAAGTTGCGCTTGAGGCCTTGACCGGCCTTAAGCGAGCCGGCGCGGATCAGATCATAACGTATTATGCCGAGGAGGTTGCCGGGTGGATGGAAAGCGAATCCTTCGACAAAGCTCAGGATTAGTCCCGAGCGAAGCCGAGGGACAGAAAGCAAACCTAAGGATGGTCGCGTGGGAATTGACGCGCAGCTGTAATCTGGCGTGCAGGCATTGCCGCGCGTCAAGCAAATACGGCCCATATCCGGGCGAGCTTACTGCGGGCGAATGCTTCAAGGTCATAGACGATATAGCTTCTTTTAGCGCTCCCATAGTGATCCTGACGGGAGGAGAGCCCTTGCTGAGGAAAGATGTTTTCCGGATCGCCGAATACGGCAAAGCTAAGGGGCTGGTGATGGTAATGGCGCCTAACGGCACGCTGCTTAACGACGAGAATATCAATAAGATCATCGCCTCGGGCATAAAAAGGATCTCCGTAAGCCTGGACGGCCCTGATGCCGGCTCTCACGATAACTTAAGGCAGGTCCCGGGCGCATTCAAACAGGCCTGCGAAGGGATCGGGAGGGCGAAAGATGCGGGCCTGGAATTTCAGATAAACACTACCGTCACTAAGAGAAATATCGGCCTGCTCCCTCAAGTTATGAAGCTGGCAAAAGACCTGGGCGCAAGGGCGCATCACATCTTTCTTCTGGTGCCTACCGGCCGCGCCAGGGAAATGGCGGGCGAAGAATTATCGGCGTCCGGATATGAAGAAACGCTCAAGTTTCTGGCCGAGGAGAAGAAGAGGTCGTCTTTAGAGATAAAGGCCACATGCGCCCCTCATTTCAACCGCGTCCTCCTTCAGGATCATGCCTATACCGCGTCTTCTCTGGCAGGCAGGGGATGCATGGCGGCGGTGAGTTTCTGCTTTATTTCGCACGCAGGCGACGTTCAGCCATGCGGTTATCTTGAGATCAAATGCGGCAACATACGCCGGCGGGGATTTAAAGATATCTGGTTTGAGTCGGAGGTATTGAACAATATAAGGGATTGGGGCAAATACGAGGGGAAATGCGGCGCCTGTGAATTTAGATCTGTTTGCGGAGGGTGCCGGGCCCGGGCCCATGTCAAATACAAAAATTATTTAGGAGAAGAGCCATATTGTGCTTATGAGCCGCTCAAAAAAGCTGCAAGGCAAAATCAGGCTGAGCCTGCTGGATAAGCGCATTTTGAACCGCCTTCAGGAGGACATCCCTTTTGAAAGCGGGCCGTGGGCGGCCGTGGCGGGAGAGCTGAATATCAAAGAGGATCTTCTTTTGAAGAGGGTTGCTTTTTTTAAAAAAACCGGTATAATACGTAGAATAAGCGCGGTTTTTTCTCCACGCAAAATTAATTTTATATCTACTCTGGTTGCCGTTAAGGCTCTTCCGGGCAATGCCGGGCGGGTGGCGAAGAAGATAAATTCATATCCGGAGGTCACGCATAATTACAGAAGAGGCGGCCCTTACGATCTTTGGTTTACGGTGGTTGCCGGAAACAAAGACAGGATCGCGCATATCATGCGCCGGCTTGAGAAGGATAAGGATATCGAAAGGCTGTCGGAGTTTCCCGCGGTAAAATTATTTAAAATAAACGTTAAATTTACCGCTTGAAAGAATAAAAGATGGGCTCAACGCTTGATAAGAAAATAATCAGTTTGATCTCCCGGGACATCCCTCTGACTAAAGAGCCGTTCAAAGATTTGGCCGATAGGCTCGGCATAAAGGAACAAATGCTCCTTGAGCGGATACGGTCATTTAAAAAGAACGGGCTCATGCGGAAACTTTGCGCGATTTTAAATCACAGAAAGATAGGTTTTCAATATAACGCGATGGTGGTCTGGAACGTCCCCGAGAAGCTCATTGATAAGGCAGGCAGCGCAATGTCTTCTTTTGACGAGGTAAGCCACTGCTATCAGAGGGAAAAAAGGAATGGCTGGAATTATAATTTATATTCCATGATACACGGGAGAACAAAGCGGGAGAGTCTGGCGGTGGTGAAAAAAATATCCGGCAGGATAGGCCCGGATATTGATTATAGGGTATTATTCTCTTCCGGGGAAGAGAAGAAGATAGGGGCTAAATATTTTGCCTGATATAAGTCAGGTTTTCGCGAAATTCCCTCTCCCCAACGGGGAGAGGGTAAGTGTGTGTGGGGGGGGGGATAATAATCCTCTCCCAAAATAAGAGAGGGTAAAAGCATGAAATACTGGAAGGCGGGTATTTTTATATTTTGTGCGGCAATAACGATATTTATTTCTAATTTTTCCGCAGCCGGATCGGACAAGGCAGCCGGAGCGGATATTTCAGCGGCCGGGCAGGACATCCCGTCCAAATCGGAATTTGTCGGCATGGATACATGCGCCATGTGCCATGAAAAGATAGCGAAAGATTTTAAGAGATCGGAGCATTCACGCATAGTAGCTGTCTCCAAAAAAGAAGGACAGGCATGTGAGGCCTGCCACGGGCCGGGGAGCTCGCATGTTGATGCCGAGACGAAGGCCCAGAAGCATGCGACCATAATCAATCCCGGCAAAAATCCCGAGGCCTGTTATAAATGCCATCTGGATAAAAAAGGTGAATTCAGTTTGCAATACCACCATCCTGTGCCTGAGGGCAAGATGAGCTGTACGGATTGCCATGATCCGCACGGAGAAGACGGCGTTAAACCGGGAACGCTCTCGTCCCTTTACGGCAAGAATGAGGCATGCTTCAAGTGTCATAAGGATCAAAGAGGGCCTTTTGTTTACGAGCATGAAGCATTGAGGGAAGGCTGCGCGATATGTCATAACGCGCACGGCTCGATAAACCAAAAGATGCTCATAGAGAGGGATGCTAACCTCTGTCTGAAATGCCATTTTCAGGCGAACTTTACTTCAGGAGGCTTTATCGGCGATAGAAGCCATACAACAAGCGTGCCTGTAGGCCCTTGTTTTAGCGGCGGTTGTCACACGGCAGTGCATGGTTCAAATTATAATGACCATCTCAGGTTATAGGAGGAGATCAGTATGAAAGAAAGAATAGCAGTAATCATTTGCCTGAGCCTTGCGTTACCGTTATTGTTCGGCGGTTTTCATGTTTATGCGGAAGAGTCAGGCCCATGGGGCCGCGGCGATATCATCCCTTCGCTCGTATATATAGGCGTAAATGGAGATAAGGACCAATTCGCGGAGGACCGCTGGATCCCGCGAAACGTTACGGCCGGGATATCCGATTATAGTTATATCAATGAAAATAAAAACGGGGATTCTATTGTAGCCGAGGGCAGAGGCCTTATAGGTAATGGCGATTATCTCTTTAATTTCGATTTAAAAAAAGAGGGATTCGGCAATCTGATATTCGAGTTCAAACAGTTTAATAAGTATTATGACGGCTCGGGCGGATTTTTTTCACTGTTCAGGCCCACCTCGAACGCCTGCCCAAATACTTATTCAGCGACAGAGAGAGACCTTTTTCTGGATATAGGAAATTTAAAGGTTGAAACGATATTTTCAAAAGAAGAAGGCACGGAGTGCGCTTTTTCCTATGAGAGGGAATACAGGAAGGGGACGAAATCTCTGATAAGCTGGGGCGCCGTAACCGGGAATTCCTACACCCGGAACATCCTGCCCACCTTCCTTGAGACCGACGAGATCGTGGATAAGCTCGACCTGAAGATCGAGCATACGGCGTACGGCATAAATATATCCGCCGAACAGACGTGGGAGAGCGCAAGGATTAAAATTCAAAAAGTCAACAACCGGACCCTGACATTGACGACCGGCGCGTTCTCAAACATAAGATATAAATACGAGGATCTGGACTCCGATCTTTACACTACGGTGATTCGCGCCTCAAAAGACTTCAATGAAAAGGTATTTCTTTCTTTGGCGTTTCTGTGTGAATATTCCCGAGGGCACACAAAAGAGAAGGTAACCGATACAAGCGTTTCGGCATTTAATGAAAACCATCCGCTTAATCCGGCCAATATTTTCCAGACCAGGGTCACCGTCCTGCCGAAGGTCTACATCCCGCTATTGGAACACCTGTTTGCGGATGCAGGATTCAGGTGGGAATGGGTAGGCAAGAATAGCGCCGGGACTTATAACCGGGATAAGAAAAATCCGCCGGATTACATTCCAGGTGAGCGCCTAAATATCATGGATAAGCAAAGGGAGAATAAACTGGGCGAAACTTTCAGCCTTAAATTCGACGGCGTCAGGGATGTGGTATTATACGGGGAAGGTGAACTCGGGCAGGAGATAAGAGACGAGGATAACACGCAGGACTCTTTCGGCGATTCCCCGACAGCAGGTAATAATTTTATGCGGAATACGAAGACCAATACGTATGACTATGCTTATACGATAGGCGCCAAGAGCTACCCCATGCCGAAGGTCGACGTCACGACAGAGTTCAAATATAAATATGGTTACAGGAATTACCATAGCAAGGAGCACGCCATTCTAACGGGAGACGTAACGAACGGATACAGGGGGTTCCTTGATTCCCTCTCTTTTACCACATATAGCCCTATCGTTATGTTTAATTTTAAACCTTTAAGGTGGCTCGCGTGTAATGTCCGTTATTCCTACGATTCTACTACTTATGGGATCAAGACGCGGGTTGCCGATGCCATCGAACTTGCCGGATACAATGCGAATAATTATTCTACGGGCCTTACGCTTACGCCAAACGACACTTTGTATTTGACATTCTATTATCAATATAAAGAAGCCTCAACCGAAACGCCGGCGAACGGTACCGGCGGCGGGCCGGTCAATCAGCCTACATATAACGCGAATGTGAAGACATTGAACGCGTCATGCAGTTACTCGCCGTTTAAAAATACCACAATAACGGGTAGTTACTCGTTCTCCCTGGCCGATAATTTCAACGACTTTTCAAATACAGGGCTGCCGCTCGGGCTTGATAATTTTTCACAGGATGCCTTCATCGAACTTGAGAAAAAAATAACCAAAGACCTGTCTTTAGGATTTAAGTATGACTTGATGCAGTATGACGAAACTTCCAACAACGGCATCGATGATTATATAGCGCATCTCTTTTACACCGCCTTAAAGGCGAAATTTTAATGAAACCGGTTTGCAGCATAAAAAAAAGTTTCAAAAGATCCGCAGGCTCCTTCAAGCTCGCAAAAAGATTCATCCCCGGCGGAGTGAATAGCCCCGTACGCTCGTTCAAGGCCGTCGGGACGACGCCCCTCTTCATTTCCAGGGCCAAAGGCGCTTATATCCATGATGTAGACGGTAACTCGTTCATCGATTATGTCATGTCGTGGGGGCCGATGATATTGGGGCATGCCGATGAAAGAGTAGAAAAATCGGTGGTCAGGATCTTAAGACAGGGTGCGAGTTTTGGCGCTCCTACCGGGAAAGAGACGGAACTCGCGCGGTTAATCGCCGATATCTATCCTTCGATTAAAAAAGTCCGGCTTACCTCTTCCGGGACTGAAGCCGCCATGAGCGCGATCAGGCTTGCGCGCGCCTACACCGGCAGGGAAAAGATACTGAAATTCGAAGGCTGTTATCACGGCCACGCCGACAGCCTTCTTGTTAAAGCCGGTTCGGGCGCCGCCACCTTTGGCGTTCCTTCCTCTCTCGGGGTGAATAAGACGACCGCCCGGGATACTATTACCGTACCATTTAACGACATAGAAAGGTTCGAAGATGCGGTTAGTGAGGAAAGGGGAAATCTTGCCTGCGTCATCGTCGAGCCCATACCGGCCAATATGGGCGTCGTCTTACCGAAGCCGGGATTCCTTGAAAGGTTGCGGCAGATTACGAAAAAAAACGGTATTGTCTTGATATTTGACGAGGTCATCACCGGTTTCCGCGTGGCCTTAGGCGGAGCGCAGGAACTTTACGGGATACATCCTGACCTCACCATATTGGGCAAGATTTTAGGCGGCGGTTTTCCTATAGGCGCTTTCGGCGGGAGGACTGAGATCATGGAGCTCCTTGCTCCCGACGGCCCCGTGTATCAGGCCGGCACGTTATCCGGGAACCCTGTGGCTGTCGAAGCCGGCATAGTTACCATACGCATATTGATGCGGAATAAGATATACGATAAATTACAGCATTTAGGCGATGTCTTTGAGTCGGGTTTGGAGCGGATCCTCGGCCGGCGGCCGCGAGGTGTAATACTGCAGAGATGCGCTTCTTTGTTCACCATTTTTTTTACGAAGGACAAGGAGGTGCTGAATTATAAAGATGCGTTGGCATGCGACACAGATGCGTTCGCGTTGTTTTTCCGCGGGATGCTGAAGCGCGGCATATACTTTGCCCCGTCGCAATTCGAGGCAAATTTCATTTCCGCGAAACATAGCCTGAAAGATATCGAAGAGACGCTCGAGGCCTGCGAAAGATCTTTGGCCAGGGCATGATTAGATTGAAACGAAAGAGCGTATAATATGGCTTAACAAAATTCCCTCTCCCCCCGCAGGGGGAGAGGGTTAGGGTGAGGGGGGCTATGAAGACCGCGCATATAGATAGATGCAAAAGGCTTCGGAAGGATGAGACATATACCGAAGCCAATCTCTG
>JAUYDB010000067.1 GCA_030691985.1 Candidatus Omnitrophota bacterium
CAGATATTTTATCTCGCTCAAAACTTTTCCCGTGCCGAGCGCGACAGCCGTCATCGGGTCTTCGGAGAGATGGACGGGGAGCCCCGTCTCTTCCGAAATAAGTTTATCTATACCGCGCAGGAGCGATCCGCCGCCGGCCAGGATAAGCCCCTTCTCCATTAAATCTGCCGAAAGCTCTGGCGGCGTCCTCTCAAGCGTTATCCTTATAGCTTCTACAATCTGGGCGATCGGCTCCGCAAACGCCTCCCTGACTTCCTCGCTTGATACGGTAATCATTTTCGGAAGGCCCGCGACGAGGTCTCTTCCCCTTACATCCATGGTCAGTTCTTCATCCAATGGGTAAGCCGACCCGATTTTTATTTTTATTTCTTCGGCCGTGCGTTCCCCTATCATAAGATTATAAGTCCTCTTCAAATAATTGATAATGGCCTCGTCCATCTCGTCGCCGGCCGTGCGTATCGATTTCGCAAAAACAATCCCGGCCAAAGATATAACCGCCATTTCGGTCGTCCCGCCGCCGATATCTATTATCATGCTGCCCGACGGCTCTTGTATAGGAAGGCCTACGCCTATAGCTGCCGCTATCGGCTCTTCAACCATAAATACCTCCCGCGCGCCGGCGTGGAGCGCCGAATCCCTAACGGCTCTCTTCTCAACCTCGGTTATGCCCGAGGGTATGGCAATTACCATTCTCGGCCTCACGAACCTGCGGGAATTGTGCACCTTCTTTATGAAATATCGGAGCATAGCTTCCGTAATTTCAAAATCAGCTATTACGCCGTTTCGCATGGGCCTTATCGCGACGATATTGCCCGGTGTCCTCCCCAGCATCCTTTTCGCCTCCTCGCCTACGGCGAGGACATTTGAGGTGCCGGCTTGAACGGCCACAACGGAAGGTTCACAGAGAACGATGCCTTGATTTTTTATGTAAACGAGCGTGCTTGCGGTGCCAAGGTCAATGCCCATGTCATTGGAAAAAAGCCCCAAAAAAGTGTTAACTGCCCTGGCAATAATTTCTTTTATTTTACGAGTATCCATATTTAACCTAATAGTCAGATTACGATATTATCAGAGGCTATTCCTTTTGTCAAATTATTTTTTAAGATAATCGATGACCTGAAAAAATTCCGGAAAAGATGTATTTATGCAATCGGTATTTTTAATAACAGATTCCCCGTCCGAGGCAAGGGCTGCTATTGCCATAGCCATTGCCGTCCTGTGGTCCCCGAAACTATTTGATGCGGATCCGGCAAACCTTTTTTTGCTTCCGTTAATTATAATATCATCGCCTTTAGCCCTTATGTCTACGCCTAGTTTCGCGAGGTTCTCCGTAATCGAAAAAACCCTGTCCGTCTCTTTTATCCTAAGCTCAGAGGCGCCCTTTATAATCGTTTGGCCTTCGGCCTTCGATGCGACAACGGCTAGTATCGGGATCTCGTCTATAAGAAGCGGCAGGTCTTTTTCTTCTAAAGAAATTGCTTT
>JAUYDB010000073.1 GCA_030691985.1 Candidatus Omnitrophota bacterium
CTCGTTAAATTTTTTCCTGTAGAACGCGGAATGCTTATAGACATACCGGATGATGTGCCGAAATGACGCGTCTCGCTTCCAGAATAAAATAGGCCGGGGGATATGCCTGTATATCCGGCTCAACATCTTCGGAGACATCGAAGCGATTATTTTATCTGCGATGGTGTTGAGCATATCGTAACTCGCTAAACTGGAGTCATCCAACAGGGTTAGCGTATAGCGTTTAGTAAGTCTGACGATGTTTTTTCCTAAACGCTACCCGCTATACGCTATACGCTAAAAAGCATCGGACTGCCGTAATTTATGACTGGCACTATGACTTTCTCTTCAGCGCCATCAACAGCGCCTCCTCAAAGAGGTCGGCCCCCAGGTCCATCTCCATTTCGGTTATGTAAAACGACGGCGCTAGCGTAAAGACGTTCTTATAATACCCGCCGACGTCTAGTATCAGGCCGCGCTGTTTTCCGCCCGCGGTGAGCTTCCCGCTTAATCCTATCTCTTCGATGGCGTCCGTCAAGGCCTTGTTCGGCGTGAAACCGTCTTTCTCGCACATCTCTATCCTTATCGCGAGGCCAAGCCCGTCCACATCGCCTATCTGGGGATATTTTTTCTGCAGGCTCCTCAGCCTCGATATTAAATACTTTCCTTTTCTCGGCACTTCTTGAGCGAAATCGGATTCTTCGATTATCTTCATCGCCTCGAGTCCTACCGCCGTGCCCAGAGGGTTCGACGAGAATGTCGAGTGGGTGGAGCCGGGCGGAAAGGCTTCAGGCGATATCAGCTTTTCCTTGGCCCATAGCCCGGAGATCGGGTTCAGGCCGTTTGTCAGGGATTTGGCGAATACCAGTATATCGGGAGTCACGCCGAAGTTCTCTATCGCCCAGAATTTACCTGTCCTGAAAAACCCCATCTGTATCTCGTCGTCGACCATGAGTATATTATAGCGATCAAGTATCTTTTTTAATCCCGGGAAATATTCGCGCGGTGGAGCGACATAACCGCCCGTCCCCTGCATCGTCTCGATATAAAATGCCGCGAATTCGCAGATATTCGTCTTATTATCGAGGACTGAATAATATTCGGTCTCAAAAAGTTTCTCGAATTGTTTCAGGCAGAACATGCCGCAGGTATCGCGCTTCATCCCGTAGAAACACCTGAAGCAGTACGGAAACGGTATGAAACAGGCCCTGTCGCTGAAATGGCCGTATCGCCGCCTGTACCGGTAGCTCGACGTTATGGCGGAGGCGGCAAGCGTCCTTCCGTGATAACCGCCCATAAACGCGAACATGAGGGTCCTCCCTGTGTGGTTACGCACGAGCTTCAGGGAGTCCTCCAATGCCTGTGAGCCGCCGACGTTAAACTGGATCCTGCCCTTTTCTTCAAAAGTCATCTCTATCCTCTCGGCAAGCTTCGAGGCGAGCAATATCTTCTCTTCATGCAGATACTGGCAGGCGAGCTGCGGCAGGCGGTCGATCTGGCGCTTCAGCGCGTCATTAAAGCGCTTGTTCGCGTATCCGAAGTTCACGGCTGAGTACAACATCTGAAGGTCGAGATACTCCACGCCGTTTTTGTCATACAGGTAGCTGCCCTCACACCGTTCGAATATGTTGGGATGTTTCATGTAATGGACCGTGTCGCCCCATGAACAATATTTGGACTCAAGCCCCAAAAGCTCTTCTTCGCTTAAACCTTTTCGCTTTTTAACAAGAGATTGCTTCTGTCTCCGGCTCATATCCGCCTCCTCTCAAGAAAATATTCATACACGTCTTTTAAATTTTTTATCGGGATGTGCGGCAGGCCCTTCTCTTTAAAATAACTTTTTAGATAATCTTTCGCGAATACCGTATCCGCGCCGCCGGACGCGCAGACATCAGATAGCCCGTCCCCGATGTAAACCGACCGAACGCCTTCGGCCGCATTCGCCTCAAGGCTCGTCTTTTTGCAGTGCGCGCAGTCGCCGCAATCTTTATTGCTGTATGGGAAAGCCGGTATTAACCTGCCGCCGCGCAGGCTGATTCTGTTTGAAAATATCTCCGGAGCGCCGATACCATTATTACTGAGGATGGTATTCAGGATATAATCGAAATTATCGCTTAATATGACGGATTTGATGCCGTGTGAATGGAAGAATTTTACAAGCTTCTTGAAATACGGGTCAATTTTGATTGTGGAGAGGTAGCGGTCGAGGGCGCTTTTTGTTATCCTGACGCCTTTCATCTGGCCTTTAAGGCATTCCATGGAGCCGATCTCGCCTTTCTTCCACTTCTTTTCAAACTCCATCCACTTATCGTCCCCGGAGAAACGGCCGATAAGGTCGTCAAGCACATCACGCGTTGTGATGGTATTGTCAAAATCGAAGAATACCACACGGCGCCTGGCGGCATTTTTGTCACTCATAGTTTTCCCGGATCTAAAGCTGGCCAACCAAGTCTTTGGTCTTCGGTCTATGGTCTTTGGTCTATAATATATCACATCCCCCTGCCGGAAGCGGATATCATTTCCCTTATTTTGCCGCAAACCTTGTGCCTCAATAATTCCTCAAGGCCAACCGGCACCACAAGCGACCAGTTGGTCTTCTTTACTGTGCCGGGCCGGTTTATCCTGTTCTTATATGGATCGCCTTTGAATATTTCGGTAAGGTACAGGTAATCTATCAGGAGGTTTATGCAGAATATCGATTTCGTTTTGAGGTTGGCTTTGAGCATATTAGCCGCAAGGGCACAGCCGGACTTCTCGCTCATCGCGCCCTTCATATTTAAATGCTCCCAGAGCTTCTCCTTTTCCCCGTAGCTATTTTCATACATCTCGACGAAGTCCGCAATCTCATCTTTGGGCTTGCCGAGTATCTCGACAAGCTTTTCAGCGGAATCGACGCTGCCAAGCCACCTCAGCCTGCCATGCCTGGAAGAACCTGCGGCGAACAAACGGCCCTGTACGCTGGCGTAGTTTATCCCGCGATTCAGCGTCTTCTCGATAAAGACTGCCTCGTCGACGGTTCCGGCCTCATTTTCCCACCATGCGCTCCAGTTAGTTGTGTCGTGGGTCGACAGCATAGACACCGCGGCCAGGCGGTACTCTTCCGGAGACAGAAAATCATGGCTCTCCTTCCAGTCCTTCATCCATCGCTGGACATCATTTCCGGGCATGCCGAATTCTTTAAGCGTCTCCGGGCATGCCTTCGGTATGGTTCCGAGGTCTTCGGCGCACAGAAGCATATCTGTGTTTTCAACCATGACGGTTAGGATCAATCTACCGTGTTCTTCCCATTTGTTTTCGTCGCTTGGATCGAAGGCTCCGCGCAGGCCTTCATTTTCAGCCGGGTCGTTATTCGGGATGCTCCAGATGCGAAAAAGCCCCGCAGCATGGTCGACCCTCAGAATATCGTAAAACTTTTGCGCGAAACCAAGTTTCTCCTTCAGATACCTGTAATCATCCTCGGCTATAGCCTCCCAGTTGTAAGTAGGCACCCCCCAACGCTGCCCTTTAGCGCAGTACATATCAGGGGGCGCGCCGGCGGAAAATTCAAGATGAAATAATCCCTGGCGGGCCCATACGTCAGCGCTGTCGCGCGATATCAGGATCGGCAGGTCTCCTTTTATGAGGATGCCTTTTGCGCCGGCATAGGCCTTCGCCTCCTCGAACTGGCTTGCGGCGATCCACTGCACCCACTTATGAAACAGGGCCTCTTCGTTACGCTCCTTTTCAAAAGACCTGACACATTCGCTATTACGGTCTCTGTATATACCCTCCCATTCATACCACGGCCTTCCGCCGTGATGGCTCTTCAGGACTTTGAAGAGCGCAAAATCGTCTATCCAGTATCTGTTATCATCCATGAATTTCTTAAACTCTGCGGGAAATCTCCCTTCTTCAGCGGCATACACCTGACGGAGCGCCTTCTCCTTAGCTTCTTTTATCCCGTAATCTACATGCGCAAGCGCCCTTGCGCGGAACCGTTCTTTTATATCTGAAATTTTATTCTTTATGAATTTATTTTGAGAGGCTGGTATCTTTGTGAGCGATATATATGAAGGCTCAAGGGCAAAAGAGCTTATCGCGTCATACGGGCAGAAGGTAGAGCTGATCTCGTTCATGGGCAGAAGCTGCAGGATAGAGTTTCCGGTCTTTTCGCACCAATCGACAAGGAGTTTAAGGTCATCCATGTCGCCGATACCCACGCTGTTTGCGGAATACACCGAGAATAGAGGAACAAGCACGCCCGCCCTCTTCCGGGTCCCTATCCTCCTCCACCTATCCTTCGAAAGCGTATTCAGCAATTCTTTCATACCGACATATATCTTATAGAAGCATCGTTTGAAAAGCAATAAAAATTTTCTTTTTTTGACATAACCGCTCCGAGCGTGATATCATATCCTTCATGAACCATGCCATAACAGAGCTCGCGAAAAGCTTCTTAAATCTGCTTTTCCCCCCGCACTGCGTAAATTGCAAAAGATATCTCGACCAGGCGACAGATCTTATGCTTTGCGCTTTCTGCAATCGCAAGATTTGCCAAAACCCGAAACCTTATTGCGAACGGTGCGGCCGCTCAATAGATAATTCCGGCGCCCTATGCGCCGAATGCCGAAAAACAAAACTTCACTTCTCGGCAGCGCGTTCTGCTTATATATACGACGGCGCGTTGAAAGAAGTGATCCGCGCCTTCAAATATAAAGGTAAACTTACGCTTGGGGCGGGGCTCGCGCGCCTTTTGATGGATTTCATAAAAGAAAACGAAGATATGATCCTCGGCATTGACGCGATCACATTCGTGCCTTTACAGAACGGCCGCATGAGGGAGCGCGGTTTTAATCAGTCTAAAGCGCTGGCCTCGCGCATTGCTGAAGAAATCAAGATACACTGTCCGGACCTGCTGGAAAAGATCCGCTCGACTAAAAATCAGAATGAGCTATCAAGAGACGGACGGCTCTGTAATCTCAGGGGCGCGTTCAGGATAAGAAGGGGTTCCGACATTAAAGGGCTGAGGATACTGCTGGTAGACGACGTCATGACTACCGGATCGACATTGAGCGAATGCTCCAAAACGCTCTTTGACGCGGGCGCCGCGGAGGTCAGGTGCCTTACGCTGGCCAGAGGGCTTTAGATATCATGAAGATAATAGACAGGTACATGGTAAAGGGTTTCGCGCCGGCCTTCATATGGTGCCTGTTCATATTTATAATAATGGCGGTCATAATCGATATATTCTCCTTCATCGATGACATAGTTAAATACAAGATCCCCGCCGCGTCCATATGGGCTTTCTATGTATATTATTCGCCCACCATATTCATACAGGTCGCGCCGATGGCGGTCCTTCTCTCGACCATATACGTCTTGAGCAACCTTAATAAACATAATGAGATCACGGCGATGAAATCGAGCGGCATAAGCCTCTGGCGGATACTTTCGCCGATACTCATCATGGGATTTCTGATAAGCATGGCGGTATTTATCGTCAACGACAGGATAATACCTCCCAGCTCCAGAAAGGCCGGTGTTATACGCCGTGAGGAGCTTGAAAAGGAAAAACGCAAATTTAACCCGGTCAAAATTGAAAATGTCGCCCTTTACGGCGCCGGAAACAGGATCATATTCGCCCGAAACTATGACACGCAGAAGATGACGCTCGGTGATATAATAATCCATCAGCATGACGCATCGGCCAACCTCACCTCCAAGCTCACCGCGCAGACCGGCTCATGGACAGGGGAAGGATGGAAATTCTCGCGGGTGCTCATCTATAAGATAGATAACGCGGGCAGGATACTGGGCGAACCGGAATTTCACAATGACGCAATAATACCTTTGAAAGAAAAGCCGAGCGACTTCGCGAACAGGGAGTGGCGCTCGGATTACATGAGTTATAAGGAGCTGAATAAGTACATCCGGAACTTTAGAGGCACGGGGAACAGGCTTGTCAAAAACCTCCTGGTGGAGCTGCACTACAAGATATCGTTTCCGCTTATAAGTCTGATAATAATCCTGGTAGGCGCGCCGTTCGCTATCATAACCACGAGGGGAGGAGTCCTGATAGGCATAGGCATGAGCATCGCGATAGGCCTGCTATATTACGCCTCTATCGCGATAAGCCTCGCGTTCGGGAAAGCGGGGATACTCCCTCCGATAGTCGCCGCGTGGTTCGGGAATGTAACATTCGCCATTCTCGGGATACACCTGATAAACAAAAGAACTTAATCGGCGCCTTCGCCGCTTTGCTCGATACTTCCGGCGGATCTTTTTCTCGAGATCACCCTCTTGAGCTTCGTATGCTTCAAGACGCCCTCTTTCGTATCTTTGACGTTAAGCTTTTCGAAAAGAAAAATAAACTTTTCCTCGACCTCGCGCGCTATCGCGCCGCGGACGTCTGCCGGAAGCGTCATGATATCTTTCTTAAAAGGCCCGAGGGCTTTCTTTCTGGCGCTGTATATAAATTGCTCGTCCGTCTGGCCGCTCTTCCTTTCCGAAACCATGTTCTGGTTGATCCATAGATACATCTTATCCTTCAGTTCTTTCGGAAAATAACGGCTCTCATACACCATGTTCTGGAATTCTGTCGCCAGGTGGACTTCCGCGGTTTCGCATTCCGGGAATTTGCCGAAGGCGCTCATCGGGAGCGTTGAGGCGCCGTGCTGCACCGCGCCCGCGAGGCCATACTCCTCGCGCGCCATTCTGGAAAGGGCCTTCAGCGTATCGAAGTCAAGTTTCGCGTCCGCGATAGTCCCGTCCGGCATAACGAACCCGCCGTGCGAAGTGCCTGTCTGGACGCTTATCTTGCTTATGCCGAGCCGCCCCTTTCGCAGGCGCTCTTTATGCCCTTCCATAAACGCCCTCAGGTCTTCGGGCGTCGAATTCTTGTGCCCAACCTCGCCTATCTCCCCGCCGACGGAAATCTCCATGCCGCGCGGCTGGTTCCGGCGTATGAAATTGGTCAGCTTCGCGCAAACCTCATAATTCAGCTCCTGTTGTTTCTTTATAGTCCCTTTCGATAAGTCCACAAGCGTTGATGAATCGATGTCTATATTGTAAAATCCGCCTTCGATGGCATTGATTATGACGCACTTCAGGCTGTCCAGCTCCTTTTCAGGATCCTCTTTATATTTCTTCTCGCTCACCTGGAAGTGGTCTCCCTGGATGAAGACCGGCCCTGTCCAGCCTTCTTTCAGCGCTGCCGCAAGGCATGCGGCGGAATATTCCACCGGCGGCTGATTCGTATATCCCATTTCGGATTTGGCTATCTCAAAAATAAAGGCGCCGGCTTCTATCTTCTTCGCGACCCTGAAGATCGCCTTAGCCAGGTCATAAGTCATGGCCCGTAAATTTATGGCCGGCGTCGAGAAATTGGGCGGGACCTCCCCCCTGCCGCGCGCCACATAAAAATCATTTATGCTCGCGAGATATATGCCTTTTTTATACGCAAGCCGCGTTATCTTCTTTGCCAGCTTATTCTTATCATCCATGTTGTCAGTCAGGACGAGGTCAAGAACTACCCTGTCCATGTCAAGCGGTCGTCTTCCCATCTTAAGTCGACTCTCCTTTCTATACGTTTAAAATGATTACGTCCCCATCTCCCAGCTTTCTAAGTACTTCTTTTGTTCGGCGGTCAAAGAGTCTATCTTTACGCCGAGAGATTCAAGTTTCAGCCTGGCTATGTTTCTGTCTATGAACTCAGGGACCCTGTAAACTTTTTTATCTAATTTTTTGTAATTCTTCGCGACGTATTCGGCGGCAAGCGCCTGATTGGCAAAACTCATGTCCATGACGCTCGCCGGATGGCCTTCGGCCGCGGCCAGGTTCACAAGCCTGCCCTCGCCCAGGAGGTTTATCCGCTTTCCGGATCTAAGCGTATACTCGTCCACGAACTCTCTTATCCGGCGCTTCTTCTTTGACATCCTCTCAAGCGCCGGTATGTCTATCTCGACATTGAAATGGCCCGAGTTCGCTATGATTGCGCCGTTCTTCATCACCTCAAAATGCTCTTTCCTTAATACGCTGATATCGCCTGTGAGCGTTACAACGATATCCGCTCCCCTGCAGGCGTCTTTTACCGGCATTACATTATATCCGTCCATTACGGCCTCAAGGGCCTTTAAAGGATCTGCCTCGACTATCGTTACGTTTGAGCCCATCCCCCGCGCGCGCATCGCGACACCCCTGCCGCACCATCCGTAACCGCACACGACAAAGTTCGCCCCGGCCAATAATATGTTTGTTGAGCGCGTTATTCCGTCTACGGTAGACTGGCCGGTGCCGTACCTGTTGTCAAAGAGGTGTTTTGTGTCCGCGTCATTTACCGCTATTATAGGATATTTAAGGAGCCCGCTCTTCTCGAGGCTCCTCAGCCTTATTACGCCTGTTGTCGTCTCCTCTGTCCCTCCCAATATATCACCCACAAGGCCATTCCTCTCTTTGTGGATGGTCGACACCAGATCCGCCCCGTCATCCATCGTGATGTGCGGCCTATTGTCCAGGACCGCGTTTATGTGGCTGTAATATTTCCTGTTGTCCTCGCCCTTGACGGCAAACGTGCTTATCCTTAAATCTTTAACTAAGGAAGCGGCAACATCGTCCTGTGTGCTTAAAGGATTCGACGCGCAGATAGAAACTTCCGCGCCTCCCGCTTTAAGCGTCAGGGCGAGATTGGCCGTCTCGGTCGTAACATGGAGGCAGCATGCTATCCTCAGTCCTTTGAGCGGCTTATCTTTCTCAAAGTCTTTCCGGATGAGCGACAGCACCTTCATGTATTCATTCGCCCATTCGATCCTCAGCTTGCCCTTTTTTGCAAGTCCTAAATTTTTTATATCGTATTTCAAAGTTCACCTCATCTTTTTGGCTCTACTTCACGTACTTCTTAATCTCTCTCGCCACATCGGTTTTTTCCCACGTGAAGCCGTCGCCTTCCCTGCCGAAATGGCCGTAGCTCGCGGTTCGCGTGAATCTTTTACCGTCAGATTCGCGTAGTTTCAATGTCGCGATTATGCCATGCGGCGTAAGTTCAAAATGGTCGCTGATGATCCTGGCCATCTTCTCTTCGCTCACCTTGCCCGTTCCGTATGTATTGATCATCATGGAGACCGGCTCCGCGCGGCCTATCACATAAGCCAGCTGTATCAATACCTTATCGGCAATGCCGGCCGCTACAAGGTTCTTCGCTATGTACCTTCCCATATAGGCGGCCGAGCGGTCCACCTTTGTGGGGTCTTTGCCTGAAAACGCGCCGCCGCCGTGCGATACCGTGCCGCCGTATGTATCAACTATGATCTTGCGGCCGGTCATGCCTGTATCCGACTGCGGCCCGCCGATCACGAACTTGCCGGTCTGGTTGATATAATACTTTGTCTCGCGGTCGATGTAATTTTTCAGGACCGGCTTCGCTACTTTGTCAATGATCTCCTGCCTGGCGTTTTCGGAAAGCGCGTCAGTCTTCTTGTCAACAACCTCTTCGGTATGCTGGGACGCGAGCACCACTGACGTAACCCGCGCCGGCTTTCCGTCGTGATATTCGACTGTGACCTGCGATTTGCCGTCAGGCCCCAGGTATCCTATAGAGCCCTTCTTCCTGACTTCCGAAAGCCTCATGCACAGTTTGTGCGCGAGCATTATGGGAAGAGGCATGAGTTCGGGCGTTTCCCTGCACGCGTACCCTATCATCATTCCCTGGTCTCCGGCCCCGCCCTTGTCAACGCCCAGCGCTATATCGGGCGATTGCGTGTGTATGGCGTTAAGTATGGCGCAGTTATGGTAGTCAAAACCGTACTTTGAATGCGTATACCCTATATCTTTTAAAAGATTTCTGCACAGTTTATGAATATCCACATAGGCGGTCGTCGTTATCTCTCCGCCTATTATTATGAGGCCCATAGTGACATAGGTCTCGCAGGCAACCCTGCCCGCGGGGTCCTGCCTCAAGACCTCGTCAAGCACCGCGTCAGAAACCTGATCGCATACTTTATCGGGGTGCCCTTCCGTAACGCTTTCCGACGTGAACAGATATTTATTCTTCGTCATTTTCCTCTCTCTCCTTTTTTTGATATGCGGCATCCGCCTTTTTATAGGATTCGTTTGTTCCTATATCGCACCAATCCTCAAGAAACACAAAACCGTAAACCCTGTCTCTTTTGGCGAGCCAGCTTATATAATTGCCGGGCGCGTCCAAATTATTCTGTATTTTAACATAATCCCCGATAAATGAAAGTTTTTCTTTCGGAAAATAATAGACGCCTGTCGATATAAGCGTGGATTTAGGCGCCGGCGGCTTCTCTTTGAACTCCACGACCCTTGAGGCCTCATCAATCTTTACGACCCCGAAATTACCGGCCTCTTCAAGGCTGCCTATGTCGTGCAGCGCGACCGTTACGCCGTCGGGCCTGTCTTCGGCGAATTTGATAAACTTATCGAGTTCAAAGTCAAACAGGTTGTCCCCCGCTATCACCAGAAGGTCCTCAGATTTTCCCCCTTTTTTTATGGCGAGTTCCATGTCCCTGACAGCGCCAAGCCGCGTCTCGTTAGAGACAGAACCGTCGTTTATCAGGGAAATCCTGTCTTTATATCGGGACCCTTTC
This sequence comes from Candidatus Omnitrophota bacterium, assembly GCA_030691985.1. Lineage (GTDB taxonomy): Bacteria > Omnitrophota > Gorgyraeia > 2-01-FULL-45-10 > 2-01-FULL-45-10 > JAUYDB01. The sequence continues at coordinate 10,563 of JAUYDB010000073.1, forward strand.
CGCCACCGGAGAAAAGAGCGGAAGTGCTTGGCGTTTACGATAACGCTTATTGAACCGGCGTCTTCAACCCTTACGATCTTGTCTATTACCCTGTCGATTATCTTTCGGCCGCCTATCGCGAGGAGAGACTTGGATGTATTAAGCGTTAATGGCCGCAGCCGCACGGCGTATCCTGCCGCGAGGATCAGGATTCTCAAGCTTTAGATAACTCCTCTTTAAGGTATGTGACCCTGTCGACAGGCGTGGGATCTTCCCTGTTCAATAAACTAAGGTAGAAACTTACAAAATCCCCTATATAGACGAGGGAAAACATCCTGGCAAGAAGGCCTGTCCCTGAAGAACGCGCCTCGATGACTTTTACCTTTCCATGCTCCAATATCTTCTTCGTTATATCCATGCGCCTGGAATTTCTCGGATGGTCTCCGGAGTCCCTCAGGATTACCACTACGAAGTTCTTTAAAACCTCTTTCGGATTCTGCCAGCCCACTATCTCGTTATGGTTCATCTCGGGGAATATGTGGCCTGACGAAAGCGTCTTGGCGTTTTCCGAAAGCTGCCCCCTCCATCTCGTCACAACAGAATCTGTGTGGTCATAGCCCCCATAGATGACCGGAAATTTTTTATAGAGCTCCGCCGCGATCTGTTTCGCGAAGTTCTTTGCTTTCGGAACTGCCGGGCCTAAATTTTGATTTCTAATGCTCTTCAAAACCTCTATCGTTTCATCTATATCCCGGGATTTGTTATTGACCAGCCCTGTCTTTGACAAAACCATCAATAGGGTTAATGATGAATACCCCAGAGCGCACCGCGGCGGAAGGCCCGGGGGTATTATGACAACCGGGATATTATCGTTCTCCGCCAGCGCCTTCAGCCTCCCCCCGGAGGTAATGGCTATTACGTTCGCCTTCCTGCGGCGGGCGTCTTTGTAAGCGCTGAGGGTTTCTTCCGTATTTCCGGAATAGCTTGAGGCGATGACAAGAGAGCGGCTTCCTACAAAATCAGGCAGGGTGTAATTTCTATTCACTATTAAAGGCGCCCCGGCCTCATCAGCTATGCAGGACCTTATCAGGTCCGCCCCTATCGCCGATCCGCCGAGGCCCGTCGCCACCACGCTCTCATAAGACGACCTGAATGCCTCCGGCAGCCGGAATCCGGCGCCTATCACCTTCGCATCAGCGCACTGCGCGGGCAATGCCTCGATGAGCCCCAGCATATTGGACTTATCGTACTTTTTTATAATCTTCGGGTTATCCAGATTTGTCATATGTCTATTCCACCTCAATTGCGAGATCAGGCACTATTGCCTTGAGCTTCTTCCTCGCGAACCTGTCAACTTCTTTTCCGGTCGAGAGGGTCATGGCCTCTTGGGCTATCGCCTTCGCCTGATCTGCGGTTACGGCCCTTATTATGCGCTTTATCTCCGGGATCGCTATAGGCGAGGTGCTGAATTCGTCAAGGCCAAGCCCAAGTAGTATTATCGTCATGATTACATCGCCCGCCATGTCTCCGCACATCCCCACCCAGATGCCGGCGTGATGGCCGTTTTCTATCACGCCCTTTATGAGCCTCAATACCGCGGGGTGCGTCGGCTCGTAGAGATAAGCGATCTTCTCATTTACCCTGTCAACCGCCAGAGAATATTGGATAAGGTCATTTGTGCCTATTGAAAAGAAGTCGACTTCCTTTGCCAGTATGTCGCTCGTGATGGCAGCCGAAGGGACCTCTATCATGGCGCCGACTTCCATGTCCGTATCAAACAAAACGGATTCTTTCTTAAGCTCGCTCTTCGCCTCTTCCAATATGACGCTGGCCTGCCTTATCTCCTCGAGCCCGGAGATCATGGGATACATGATCTTCAGCCTTCCGTGCGCCGAGGCCCGCAGTATCGCCCTGAGCTGCGTTTTAAATATTTCGGGACGGGCAAGGCAAAATCTTATCGCCCGCCATCCGAGGAACGGGTTCATCTGCTGCGGCACGTCCAATGGCGACAGGAATTTATCGCCGCCGAGATCGAGCGTCCTTACAATAACGGCATACGGCTTCATCTTCTTCGCCACGGCTGAATAGGCCTTATACTGCTCCTCCTCTGTCGGAAGATCCTTGCGGTTCATATAAAAGTATTCCGTCCTGTACAGCCCTATGCCTTCCGCGCCGTGCGCCAATACGGAAGTCACGTCCTCCGGCACTTCTATGTTGGCTACCAATTCTATTCTTTTACCGTCGATCGTAACGCACGGGAGGTCTTTCAATTCAAGGAGGTGTTTCTCGACCGCCACTAACCGCTCTCTATCCAGCTCGTATTTTTTAAGCGTCTTCGGAGAGGGATTTACGATTACGATACCGTGGGTCCCGTCCACTATTATCGTATCTCCTGACTCAACCTTCTTCGTTATGATTTCAAGCCCTACGACGGCGGGTATCTCAAGGGATTTGGCCATTATAGCCGTATGCGACGTCCTGCCGCCTATGTCGGTCGCGAAACTGGTCACGTTTTTCTTGTGCATAGTCGCGGTATCCGACGGTGAAAGGTCATACGCCACGACAACGGCCTTTTCTTTTAAGTTGCTCAGGATATCCTCTTTGGCGCCTATAAGATTCCTCAAGATCCTCCTGCCAACGTCATTGATATCGCTCGTCCTCTCCTTAAGATACTCGTCATCCATCTCGGAAAAGACCTTTATGTATTTCCGGAGGACGTCCTGGAAGACATATTCTATGGAAAGCTTCTCTTTTTTAAGTTTAGATACCACCTCCTCTATTAACATGCTGTCATCGATGACCAATAGATGAGCGCTGAATATCTGGGCGTGCTCGGCGCTCATCTCTTCAGAGATGCGCCTCTTTATCTCGAGTATCTCATCTTTTGTCTGAATGAGCGCGTCCTTAAAACGCCTTATTTCATTCTGTATATGATCGTCTTTTATGCTGCGCCGCGGGATGGTATATTGCTCCCTGCCAAAAAGGAATACCTTTCCGGTAATAATCCCCGGCGCGGCAGGGATGCCTTTTAAGATTATCTCTTTTTTCTTCGTCATCATATGCCTTTCGGTCATGCGATACCTTACATCACAAGATCTTCAATGTCATTCAATAAAAGATGCTCCAATTCCTTCACCGCCTGTTCGGCGTCTTCGCCGTCCGCAATTATAGATACCCTGGAGCCGGCCCCGGCCTCGAGCATCATTATGCCCATGATAGACTTGCCGTTAACCTTCTGCCTGCCTTTCGAGATCGTTATCTCGCAGTTGAATTTATTGGCCATCTGCACAAAAAGCGCGGCCGGCCTCGCGTGAAGCCCCTGTTTGTTTTTTATGACTATGTTTTTCTCTATTAGCATTTTTTTACCGCATCGTAATAGCCAGTTTAGTCACCCGTTATCCGTTGACCGTGCTAAAGTTTCACGAACACCGAATCACGAACGACGAACAACGAGATTTGCCATTACCTCGATTACAATTTTGCCTACTTCAGGCTCGCGGTGAGATCCACTATAAGCCTGGCCAGTTTATCAGGGTCATGCCGGACATAGCCGGTAGTTTTTATTATATGCGCCTCGATCACCTTGCATTTCAGTTTCTTTAAATTTTCGGAATCAGGAACCACAGGGCTGGATTCTTCTGTCTTATATTTATCAAGCATCTCCGCCGGTATACTGGCTGTGTTTACAATGCAATATTCGACTATGCCCGGGCCGGTGTGCTCGACTATCGTTCTTAGATGATCGCTCGCCTTATAATCATCCGTCTCGCCCTTCTGGGTCATGACATTACATATATATATCTTGATCGCTTTTGACGAGACGATCTCCTGATATATCCTGCCGACCAGCAGATTTGGCATTATGCTGGTATATAGACTCCCGGGCCCGAGGACTATGGCGTCCGCTTTCTTTATGGCGTCTATGACTTCATCGGTCGGCTTGCAGTTTACAGGCCTTAAATGTATCCGCCTGACCGGGCTGGCCGCCTTGGGAATGCTGCTTTCGCCTATCGTCTCGGAGCCATCGGCATGTTCGGCTACCAGCGTAATCTTTTCCAGCGTCGAAGGCAGCACCCTCCCTCTTATGGCCAGAATCTTGCTCGACTCTTTAATAGCCACGTCAAAATCACCGGCAACTTTTGTCATGGCGGTTATGAAGAGGTTTCCGAAACTGTGGCCGCTGAGTTCCGTCCCTTCGCCGAACCTGAATTGAAACAGTTCGCTCATCAAGGGCTCCGCTTCGGCAAGCGCCACGAGGCAGTTTCTTATGTCCCCGGGCGGCAATATTCCGAAATCCTTCCTTAACCTCCCCGATGACCCGCCGTCGTCCGCCACCGTCACAATCGCGGTTATATTGCTCGTATATAGTTTAAGGCCGTGGAGAAGCGTCGAGAGGCCCGTCCCCCCGCCTATCACCGCTATCTTCGGCCCTCTGTCCAACACCCGTTTCTGGTATATCTTTTCTACAAGCTCATCATCCCCCTGCGGCAAAAATACCGCAACGAAAGACTTTATTATCCTCTTTATCCCGGTTATTACCGCAAGGATGCCCAATATAATTATTATTCCGGCAAAAGTTTTATTCTTCGGCGCCTGCTCCAACAGAATCATCACAAATCCCATTGATATCATGATGACACCTAATACCGACAAGAGTATCCACCGCTTGACCCACATGCCGGGATACAGCCATTTAAACGCTTTTAATATCTTCACGCCCGTCAGGCCTTTCCCATATGTTAATATTTTTTCGAGTCTTCTTCCTGGATTATGCGCAATATCTCTTTGTCGTCCTTCGCCTTCCTGAGCAATTCCCGGAAATGTTTATCCTTCAACATCCTCGAGATCCTGGCAAGCGCTTTGAGGTGAGGCCCGGCGGATTCTTCGGGCGCTATAAGAAGAAAGAACAGGTAGACAGGCTCTCCATCCAGCGAATCGAAGTTCACACCTTTTCGGGACAGCCCGAACGCGGCTACCAGATTTTTTACATTTTGAGATTTGGCGTGCGGTATGCCTATGCCCTGGCC
>JAUYDB010000094.1 GCA_030691985.1 Candidatus Omnitrophota bacterium
CGCCTTTACATTCTACAGGGCCATGGTAAAACCGATAGAGGCGTACGACGCCATAGCCATTTACGGGATCAAGTCGAAGATATTTTATCTGGCAGGATCGATCCCGCAGGACTATTTCTCCTCTATCGGCCGGGCGTTCCCGCACCCCGACTATCCCTTGAATATCCCGCTGTTTGAAACCTGTATTTATCTGTTTATGGGAAAATTGAACGATCAACTGGTCAAGATCATGTTTCCCCTGTATTACCTCGGCATTTTAGGGATATTTTATTACGCCCTGAGGCGCTTTGCCGGCAGCACATACGCGCTTCTTTTCACATTCCTGACGGCGAGCGTGTCGCAGTTCAATTCTTACGCGACGAACGCTTACGCCGACTTACCCCTGGCATACTATTATTTCGCGAGCGCCGTCTTTCTTTTCTCGTGGTTCCGGGATACGCGCAAGTCATCTCGCCTCGCGATCTCGGCGGTGATGGCGGCTCTCGCAGGATGGACCAAGAACGAAGGGCTCATGTATTGCCTGATCAACTTTATCGTGATCGGGGCATTTCTCGTGTTCAATTTAAAAAAGGTGAAAAAAAGAGATCTTTTAATGGCGGGGCTGTATGTATTGACGGTCGTCATTATCCTCTCTCCGTTTCTGTGGATCCGTAATGCCGAGCGCCTTATCAATACCGATGTGGAGTCCGGCGGAGCCGGGGCCCTTTATATGGTTAAGCAATTATACAAGCTCGGCCCCATTCTCTACGAATTCCAGAAGGAGTTTTTCGGCCCGAAAAAATGGAACATACTCTGGCCCGTCATCGCGCTCGCGTTTATTTTCAGGTTCAAGGACGCCTTCCGCGGTATCCAGAGATATGCCGCCGTATCGGTCATCCTGGCCGTCCTCGGATACGTTTCCATATACATGATATCCGTGCTTGACATAAACTTTTTTGCGGGAAAGACGATGAGCAGGTTCCTTATACATTTCATGCCGCTGGCCGTCCTGTGGCTTGCGCTTGTGCTCAAGGATGACATTGTCATATGAAAAAAACGTTATTCATCGACAGGGACGGAGTTATAAATAGAGACCCCGGCGGATGGACCAAACACAGTTACGTCACGCGCTGGAAGGATTTTCATTTTTTGCGCGGCGCAAAAAGGGCGATAAAGATTTTATCCGATAACGGGTTTGACCTCATACTGATATCCAATCAGGGAGGTGTCAGTAAGGGCTTCTTTACCGAAAACAGGCTTGACTCC
>JAUYDB010000136.1 GCA_030691985.1 Candidatus Omnitrophota bacterium
TTGTTAAAGCCGTAAAAACAATTATCAGAGATATCCTTTTCGAATTCAACTATCTATAAGAATCTGATACGGGTTTTTAAAAGCAGCGGCTGCGTTTGCTACAACTTGACTAAGACCATTAAGGTTATACTGTTTTAGAGACAATACTTGGAAAAAATCTTTTTTTCGTGTCCATGTCAATTTTCATCGAGTTATGTGCGTGCACCTGTATGCGATTTGGCTGCGCTTTCGATGTCTCCGGTATAGAGCTTGATACCTACTACATAGGTTTTAACAATCTGGGCTCGCGTCGCGCCGTGGTCCTGATGAATTCGCTTTGGCTGATGCCTAGAGGTTTCACGGCCTCTGTGACGGCGTCGGTTAGAGGCTTTGTGAGATGTACATGGATGCAATTTCGACCCATGCGAATCAATCAGATCTAGGAACTTCAAAGGAAAAGCGTAACTTACGTTAATAAAAATAAATGTTGTTGGATAATATCCTAAAATAATAGTTTTAGTGTCTTCAATTTTTTCCGCATCAATAAATTTGAGCTTTATTTCTCTTCCTTTAATATTCAAACCTGTAATTATCAAATTCACTCTACAACTCTGTCTGGGAATAGCTCTCCCATTCAAACGCATAATATCCCAATTATTTTGCATATTCCTTTTTCCCCAAATGGCGACGTATATCCTTAGCGCACGTGCCCTATTTTCAGCCTTCTAGGCTGACTGGTACGGCGCTGCTCGCCGCCCTCGTCGTCGTCCTCGACTACGCCCTCAAGTTCAGCGGGTTGAAGATACCCTTCCCTTGGATGCCGACGCTCAAGTTCGACTTCACGGGCATCCCCATCGTCCTCAGCCTCCTGATGTATGGGCTCCCCTCGGCGTTGACGACGAGCCTCGTCGCCTTCGTCGCCATACTCGCCCGTAGTGGTGACGTGGTCGGGGCCTCGATGAAGTTCGCCGCGGAGTTCTCGACGGTCATCGGGTTGGCGCTGGGGCTAAGGCTTATGGGGAGGTTCTCGCCTCGGCTGTGGAAAGCTGCTGGGCTCGTCTTCGGTATAGTCTTCCGGGTGGTGGTTATGAGTCTGGCGAACATGGTCGTCCTCCCAGCCTTTTACGGGATCCCCGTGGCGGTCGCATACGGGATGCTTCCCCTCGTCGCCGCCTTCAACGTCGCCGGGGGCGCCATCACCATCCTCCTCGGCGCCTTCCTCGACGAAGCAGTCAAGAAGCGCTTCCCGACCCCCCGCCCCTAGTCGCTGGTTTTATACCCTGTTAGGGCTAGTATTCCCCGATTATATTGGTCAAGGAAGCAGCCCTAAACTGGATCGAGGAGAACGAGAAGGAGATCACGAAGATCAGCGACAAGG
>JAUYDB010000221.1 GCA_030691985.1 Candidatus Omnitrophota bacterium
CCTATAATAAATATTACCGCTGCTACCGCAAGAATGACCATCTTTTTCTGGCTCATCTTTTCTCCCCTTTCTCGCCGAACACTTCCGCTTGAAATGTAAATATCTCCGTTGCGGGGTCCTTCCAGGCATCAGGAGACAATCCTGCTTTATGGGCGCACAGGCTGGTCATAAACTGTTCCTTGTTCCAACCGGTCTCTGTCGCGACCTGAGGAAGGTACACCCCGCTTCTGAACCCGCTTCTCACCAACACGCCGTCTCCCGGGATTGCGACTTCTTCATGGCTCGAGACCTTTTTAAGGGGCGTCAGGACGGATATCTCAATATCTATTTTGTCTATTTCCCGCGTTGAGAGCCGCGAAAACCTGGGGTCGCCGGTGGCTGCCTCAACCGCCATATTGGCAACCGTTTTATACAGAGGTCCCTGAGCGATCATGCTGCCGATACAGCCGCGTAATTCACCGGCTTCATGCAACGTTACAAAAGCGCCCATAGGTTTACTGAGAACGGGATCTTCCTCTTTAAACTCTTTCTTTCTGCCGTCACGCACAAAACCGACAATAGACTCTCTTGCGATCTGAAGCAACCTCTTCCTCTGGGCATCGTTCAGCATACGGTCACCTCTCCCTCTCTGCTTTTGCTGAAGGCTGACAGCTGATAACTGATTGCTTTCTTTGTAAAGGGCCGCGCTCAAGTATCCGACAACCTCCCTCTTATTTCCGGACGTATCGCCTGAATTCGCGTATTTCAGGATACGCGCCTTATCGAAACCGAGTCTTTTAGCAGCCAATAGTGCCGATGTAACAGGCATTACCCCGCACATCTCGCATAATCCGATTCTCGCCTCATCAAACATATCCTTTGCCTTCATATCATTTATTAAGTCGATCGTGTGCTTATCGACACGATTCGCTTCGTCATAAGAATGAAAATGCGAGAGGTCTGTCGATGCTATTACCAGCACATCATCCCTGCCCTTCAACACAGCCGCGAGGGCGTCGGCAACTATTTCTATATCATTATAATCCTGAGCGCCGAAAGAGATCGGCACGATTTTGGCATTTCTGAATGTAACCTGCACGAACGGCACTTGCATCTCAACGGAATTTTCATTGTCGAACAGGCGAGGCTCAAAACGAATCCTTGGGTTTTTCGATGCTATCTCCGCGGCAAGCTTCTCGTCTATCTTCACCTCTCCAAGCGGGGTCTGCCAGGCCCCCGCGCTATAAATGGCGATTCCGTCAAACGGCTTCCTGTGGCTGAATCCTATTATTACCACTGTTTTTATATCACGGCCTTTGACTGCCTTGAAACCGTATGCCGCGACCGGCCCCGAAAACTGATATCCCGCGTGAGGAGAGATGATGGCGAATATCTTGCCGTCTATCTCATCCGGCTTCGCGCCGTCCAGATACCTGTTCAGAAGGATCTCAAGCTCCGCGCCATCAGCCGTATACCAGCTTCCGGCAAGGTCCGCCTTCTTAACATCCGCGGCAAAAACCGAAACCGCGAACAGCGAAACTATTATGGTTAAGACCACACGCTTCATGCCAACACCTCGAAATCGGGGGACGCTCTGGGAATATTAAGGGGAAACCGTAGGTTGCCCCTTAAAACGATTTGGGCGCTAGCCCCGCTGTCTACTAAACTGGTGGCGGGCCGAAGGTGCAAAAAGCCCAAACATTACTTTTTGGCACCGGAGGCCAAATCGTTTAGTGGTGGGACGAATAACCTCTCCCCATAATCTCATCTCTCAAATTTGCTAGCGTTATTATATAGTTATTGGTCAAAAGTAGCAAGAATTTTCTGAATCGAGAGAGGCGAGTTTTAGAGAGTTGTCTGGACATGTCCGCATGCTCAAAAACTGTCCGTTTTGTCCACTATTTTCATGGACAAAAAGTCGTAACTCTTTACAGCACAAATTGATACAAAATGTCCACCCTCGAAGGCGGACATTTCAATTTTGCCTAAAATGTCCATGCTAAAACGGTCTGTTTTTCAACAAATTCTTTCCCAGGAACTAAAAAAATATTCGAACATTAGTGGTTATATTGAAGTTTTCAGTTGAAAAGCATGAATCAGAATTAAGCCGCTATTAGAAACTTTTGTATTAGCGCATATCTTTCTACCCTTTCATTGGGATCATATCGTACAACTTTTGGAATAAGGCTGAATATCAGATAAGCTGACATATTAGTATCATAGACCGCATCTATATTTTGTCTAGATAGAACTATGCCACCGTCATTAAAACATTTTTGAAGATCACCCAAATTCTTGCCAGTATGATATTTTAATAAAGTGATAAGAACTATTTCAAACAGAGGATAATAATATGATTCGTTTATCTTTTCATTATTTTCAATGAAAACTGATTTAATATCTGGATTTAGACTGGCCAGGGCATTCTTTGAGCTCATATGATGAGCGACAATTATAACTACCGCCCCCCCCGTTGCCTCAGATTAAAATGTTACCATCATCTTCATGGCTTTTCAATGTCAGTTTAAGCGTCTAATCCCGGCGTTTATGCTTTGTTATCAATGGCTGTGACGTTGTTAATATCATCCATCCCGCTGAAGATTAAATTTCTAGCCATCGCATGCCGCCATTCGCCAATCCTGCGTTGCAGCGTTCGCAACTGCCCATCGATAAATTGTTCCGGATGCTCCTCCTTTAATCGATGGAATAACGATTTAGCAGTACTATCAGGGGCCGTTTGAAGCCAAAGCAGGATATCTGTCCATACGCCCGTGAATGGATCCTCACGTGTGCGCCAATGGCGAGCTTTGGCTTGATCTTTACGATGTGTCGGTCGAACTTCACCATCCCGCCATAGTTGCGGCAACTGCGTCAAGAATTGATCTAGGCTTTGACGATTCGGTCCCATGCTTGTAGCTCCGGTGCTCAGCGCCGCCAGCGCGGACTGCCCTTGCCGAATCCGATGCAACAATTCCACTGGATCCAACCGTTCTTTTTGTATCCTCAGGGCTTCCTTCGCTTTCTCGGACACATCTTTACTCGCCAAGAGTCGTTCGCAAGGAGTTGCGGGAGGCTTATACCACTTTTTTACTTTTGCGCCTTCTCGAATTTTATCGCGAAGCTTAAACGAGGGCTGGAAGTAATTCACATACAGACGTACCACCTGGAATAGCTGCGCCATGACTTGTCCCGCGATGAGTCCAGAAAAACGTTCGTGACCTACAATCTTGCGGATCACGGCTCCATTCTTTTGCTCAATCCACGCCTGATCATTTGAGTGATGAACTCGGGAGTGTGTGAATATGATTCCCGCCCATT
>JAUYDB010000065.1 GCA_030691985.1 Candidatus Omnitrophota bacterium
CTTTCCGTCGGGACTTGTGGTCTAATCTGGACATAAGTGCTGACGGCTGACAGCTGAAAGCTAACCATGAGTTTTCGAGTGAAAAAAAACATCGCGCTCATCGGCTTTATGGGGACAGGCAAAACTACGATAGCGACTGCGCTTGCCAGCCGCCTCAATATGCGTTACGTCTCCACCGATGAACTGATAGAGAAGAGAGAGAAACGCACGATAAATGAGATATTCACAAAGTCGGGGGAGGAGTATTTCCGCGGCGTTGAAAGTGAAATTATACGCGAGGCATGCGGTATTGAAAATACCGTGATAGACGCCGGCGGCGGCGCGGTGATGCGCGAAGAAAATTTAAAGAATCTCAAATCGACTGGTATCGTCATTGCTCTTACGGCGGATGAAAAGACAATAATGGAGCGGACAAAAAAGTACAAGCACAGGCCGCTCTTGAATGTAGGGGACCCGAAACGGAAGATAAGGGAACTCCTTGCAAGGAGAGCGCCTCTTTACGCCAAGGCGGATTATATCGTAGATACCGGCAAGCTTACTGTGAGGCAAACTGTCGAAAAGATTATAGAGATTTTTGAAAAGCGCGAGGGTGATTGATATGGGGCGTAAAACAAGGTTGTGGATAGGCGTTACGATCCTTGCGATCATTATTATAAATTATGGGATGTTCACCCTGCCTCTTATCAAGAAACGTCAGGCCATAATGAGTAAGGCCGACGCGATATGGATACGGGTGAAGGCGCCCGGGCGGTTCCAGGAATCCGATGATGAGTATGTGTTGGAGATATTCAGAAAAGAGAGAATCGAGATTGACAGGAAGATCCGTAATTTAAACGGCATCGCGCTTACCGGCGCCGTCATTATTTTAAGTTGGACGGTCTTCGGGCTGGTTGTGAAGAGAAAATAAGTAAAAAAAATGGCTGAGATTTATAAGATAAAAATTGGTGATGCGGAATACCCGAAGAATCTTAATAATATATATTATCCGCCGAAGGCCCTTTACGTAAACGGCTCCATACTGCCGCAGGATGATATCGCCATTGCGCTCGTCGGGTCAAGGCGCGCGTCGGTATACGGCCTTGAGGCTTGCGAGAAACTGGCATTTGAGCTTGGGCTTCGCGGCATAACGGTGGTGAGCGGGATGGCCATAGGCATTGATACTGCCGCCCACAGGGGCGCGCTCAAGGCCAAGGCCCGGACGATCGCGGTGATGGGAAGCGGGCACAACCGCATCTATCCGCCGCAAAACGAGAAGCTTTACAGGGAGATCGCCGGGTCAGGGGCCGTCGTTACCGAATTTGAGGATGATGCCGAGCCGCTCGCGCGCCACTTTCCGCAGCGCAACAGGATAATAAGCGGCCTGTCGTTAGGCGTTATCGTCGTTGAGGCGGCGAGAAATTCCGGCGCTCTCATCACCGCGAATTTTGCCGCTGAGCAGGGCAGGACAGTCTTTGCCGTTCCCGGAAAGATTTCATCCGGCACGAGCGCGGGGGCTAATGAGCTGATAAAGGACGGCGCCAGGCTTGTCCAATCGGTGGAAGATGTAATCGAGGAGCTGTCTTTAAGCCGGATAAATCCGGTCTCGAAAGAGAAGAAGGCCATGATCGACAAGAAGCTGATAAATCAGGCCAATGCCTATGTGTATAACTCTCTTACCGATGACGAAAGAACGATATGCAGAGCGTTGTCGGATGAACCGGTATATATAGATGAGCTCTTGCTGTCAAGCGGATTCTCCTCGTCAAAAGCAGCGAAGATTTTATTGAATCTGGAATTGAAGAAGCTGGTAAAGGAAGTCCCGGGCAAGCAGTATGTTCGGGTCGAAAACTGAGTTTTAGCGTATAGTAGAGTTAGTCAACTATATTAGCGTATAGCGGGCAGCGTATAGGAAAAACAAAAAAACTATACGCTAAACGCTGCCCGCTAAACGCTAAAAATTATCTAAGGAGCGTTGAATATATGGCGAAGAATCTTGTGATAGTTGAATCGCCGGCAAAGGCAAAGACCATAAATAAATTTTTAGGTGAAGACTTCATTGTGATCGCCAGCATGGGCCATATTATGGACCTTCCCAAGAGCAAGCTCGGCGTTGATGTCGAGAACGACTTTAAGCCGCAATACGTGGTGATATCCGACAGGAAGAAGAACCTGGCGGCGCTGAAAAAAGAGGCCAAAGGAAAAGAGGCCGTATACCTGGCCGCCGACCCGGACAGGGAGGGCGAGGCGATAAGCTGGCATATCAAAAATGCCATTGGCGGCGAAACAGAGAAATGCTACAGGGTTTCATTCGATGAAATCACAAAAGACGCCGTGCTGGAGGCGTTCAGGCATCCGCGCGATATTGATATAAATCTGGTGAATGCCCAGCAGGCAAGGCGCATTCTCGACAGGCTCGTCGGATACACTATCAGCCCCATCCTCTGGAAGAAGGTCGCGCGGGGTTTAAGCGCAGGGCGCGTCCAATCCGTTACCGTCCGTTTGATCGTGGAGCGCGAAGAAGATATAAACAGATTTAAGCCGGAAGAGTATTGGAGCATCACCGCAAATCTTAAGCGTAAAGCCGATTCGCCTGAAGATAAGTTTAAGGCAAAACTTGACTCTTATGACGGAAAGAAGATCGCCATCGCCATGCAGAACGAAGCCGAAAGGATGGTTGCTGAACTCAAGGCAGAACATTTTACAGTCAAGGCAATTAAGGAATTGAAGAAGAGGAAGAACGCCTTTCCGCCGTTCACGACGAGCAAGCTCCAGCAGGAGGCCTTTAATAGGTTAAGATTTTCAGGCGCGAAGACGATGCATGTAGCCCAGACTCTTTACGAAGGCGTTGAGATAGGAAAAGAGGATAGCGTAGGCCTCATCACCTACATGAGGACAGATTCCGTGAAGATATCGAAGGATGCCCAGGCCGAAGCAAAGGGGTATATATTGGAGAAATTCGGCAAGAAGTATTATCCCGAACTCCCCAATGTGTATAAATCGAAGAAGACCGCCCAGGAGGCGCACGAAGCGATACGGCCGACTCTGCCTTTAAGAGAACCGACCTCCATCAAAGACTCGCTTACTCAGGACCAGAACAAACTATACCAGCTGATATGGAATCGCTTCATCGCAAGCCAGATGGATCCCGCCGTATATTCCCAGATGACGATAGACATAAAGGCCGGTGATTACCTTTTTAAGGCCGTTGCCACAAAACTTCTCTTCGATGGCTATACCGCCGTATATTCGGAGAGAGATGATAAAAACGCGGGAGCGGAAGAGGAAGAAGAGGAGAAGACCACTCTTCCGGAATTATCCGTTGGCATGCCGCTCGACCTCCTCGAACTTTTGCCCGG
>JAUYDB010000070.1 GCA_030691985.1 Candidatus Omnitrophota bacterium
CCTCTCCCCGAAAGGGGAGAGGGGATTCCCTCATGATTTCCTCTCCCCCTTTAGGGGGAGAGGATTAAGGTGAGGGGGAAATTGCGCCAATTTGCACAGCTATGTATCTGGTCGCTGGTTTCTGGTTACTATTTTATGACCATGCCGGCATAGCCCACAACCGATGAGTAGTCGCCTGATACGTCGCCGCTCGTCTGGTACTTGACAAGCCGCGCTTCTTTGGCGCCGAGGGCTTTTGCCGAAGCGATCATTATCGCGACCGGGGCGCAGCCGCACATGCTTATATCGAGCGATGAGACGCTGCCCGCAAGCATCTCTTCGTCGAGCGCAAGGATCGCGTTTATAGCGGCAAAATCCTTTTTCCTCGCGGATTCCCGCGATTCATAATGCGTCATGTCGCTTGACGCGATAATGGTAACATCCTTCTCCAACTCCGCCTCTTTTATCGACTTAGCGATAGCCGCCCCGATCTCCCTGTATATATCGATACCGGCATGCGATATGGTGATTGGCACGAATTTGAAATCTTTCTGTAAAAACTGCAAAAAAGGCAGCTGAACCTCTATGGAATGTTCATGCGCATGCGAAAGGCTGTCTGCCGTTATATATTTGCAGTTCTTTTTAATTTTTTCGGCAAGCGCTGTGTCTATTCTTGTTTCACCTAGAGGCGTCTTCCACGAATCGCTGGTATCGATACCAAACGGCTCTCCCAGGCCGGTATGGTTAGGCCCCATAATTATATAGGCAGATTTCAATTTCATGGACGCGAATACGCGTCCGGCCACATGGCCGGAATATATATACCCGGCGTGCGGTGAAACGGCCCCTATAGCGTCTATATCATGGGCTGCCTTGCCCAGTAATGATTTGATTTCTATGGATAGCTCGTCTTTTGAGCCGGGATAGAACTGACCCGCAACCACAGTTTTTCTAATCATCCCAGAACCCTGTTTAAATAGTCGACGGACTGCCTGATCTGTTCGGCGTTTGCCGGTTCATGCGCTTCAATAACCTTTATAGTATCACCGTTGATATACGGCTTCAGAATAGTGAAATCGAAATCGCCTAAACCCGGCGGGTTATGGTCAGCCATTATTCCGATTATATCATGAAGGTGAATGCCTATCAAGCGGTTCGAAAATTTATCTAAAAATTCCGTGTGGCTGGCAAGGCCCAGGCGGTTGAATACCTCGGCATGTCCTGCATCATGCCAGTAGTAGAGTTTTCCGCGCTTGAAGACCTCAAATATTACGGCAAACTCAGGTATCAGCGGGATTTCGCCATAGTAAAATCTGTTCTCTATGGAGAGCGCTACGCCGGACCTGTCGGCATAGGGAACAAGTTCGCCAAGGCATCTTATAACATTGTCAAGATACCCGTCTTTAAGCTCTTCTCTTTGCCTTATCATCTCTTCCCGCAATCTGACAAACTTCTCTTTGTCGCTAAAGGCCGAATCGAGCTCTCTCATTCTTTCCCGCATCTTCACTCTTCCCGTATGGAGCACTACGACCCTTGCCCCGAATCTTTTTGCGTAATCGATCGTGCTTTTAGCTGCCGCGACCGCCAGGGCCCGTTCTGCATCATCGTCCGAGGCGAGCGAGTAGTAATCAGGGCTTGCCCTGGTTTGGTCGACACCTTTTGGAATAGGGCATATATTATGGAGGCTCGAAATCTTTATAACGCCCGACTCTTTCATCGACAGGATGTCGCGGACCATAGTTTCTGTCAGGGACCAGCCAAGCTCTATGGAATCAAATCCCAATGCCTTTATCTCGTTTACAACGTCAAAACCGTATCGGTGACGTTCCGAATTCCATGAAGTAGAAAGGCTGTACATTTATTCACCGATATCTAGCGCCAATTAGCTTTGCTGTCACTATGAAATACGCCGTCTTAGGCGCGCATTTTCTCACATTTAAATATCCTTTTTACTAATATCCATGTATATGGAACCAGTTATATTTGCTGACAAACACCGGATGCGTGATAGATATCTCAGACCACGTAATAAATATCACGATCGCCGATATTATCACTAACGGATTGAGGAACTTTTTAAAAATAGTCAAAATCACAGTCAGCCCTTTAACATATAATATGAAGAACGGTATAAGCATGCCCAAGATCAACCTGCCGGATGTGCAATAAGGATATATTCTGGAAGGATAGAAGCAATCGCCAAAATCAAAAAGCACCGACATGCCAACCAAAAAAAATAAAAAAAATAAAAATGCCAAAAAAGATACATTGGTAACAAAACGTTCATTTTGAGAAGAATGGTTTCGGGGCAAGATCGAATCTATGGCAGCGGCCATAATAAACACGAATGATGATAAAGAATAAAAAATGTCCGCTGATCTCGAAGCCAGCCTGGAGAGATGCCATACAAACTCTCCTCTCCAAAACGTTCCCATGAGATCGTACCAGAAAATAATCATTCCCTTTATCGAAAAGATAGGATGAGAAAATATTGCGTTAAGGGGTTTTATGGACCACCTCAGATATTTCATCTTATCAGCCGTTCCCGGGGCATCGCCCAGAAAGATGCGGTTTCTACTGAGCCATAATATCGCGGGTACCGCGGTAAGCATAAGCATCGGTAAAATCTTCGATAGATTTGCAAATAGAACATTTTTATTATCCGAGCGTCTCATTTTAATAAAAAATATTAGAACGGCTATGATTATGATGGGGAAGTTTGAAAATTTTGTGAGAAATGAAATAGCGATGAAGACACCCGTAAAAAAAGAGAACTTGCAGCTATAATAATTTGAGAACAATAATTGAAGCAGTAGATAGAATGCGATGCCAAACAAGAGCGGTGATAAAACATCGTTATTTATTGAATAAAAAACGTCCTGCGGGAAAAATGCTATTAAGACGGGAAGCCCCGTGCGCAAAACCCGATCGTCGGGATAAAATTGCCTGGCCATAATATAAGAAAGCCATACCAACAAGGCAACAACGGGTATGTTAAAAAATCGTACCCAATATAACAGGTTTACGCCTCTCACCCCGAGACATTTGCCGATATTGTACCAGATGCCGCTTATCGCATAATATACGGGAGGCGAAAAGGCCTCGTGATTATAGGCGCCTTCCAAATACCCTGTCCTTATTTTAATATGAAGCGAAGCAGAATCTTTCGTGTAAAGGCATAAAGGAGGAGGAATTGTCTTGTTCTTAAAATGATCGGGGCGGTTGCAGTACTCCGGCGTTTCATAACGGACAATGAGATCGACGGCTTCCGGTTCGTACAATACGTTTTCTTTATGCGGTAAATAGCCTCGCGAGTATTTTATCACAGTATCAAGCTGCGCTTGTTCATCTACATTGCAAAAAAAAGGGAAAGCAGCGATAAAGAAGAATGTGCGTATCGCAGCGATGATGCACAAAAGGAGGACAATAAAACCTTCATGCTTCGATGGACTCGGAACGAAGCCGCGAACTTGTCTAAGAGCGTGGCCGTCTCCAGATATTTTTGGAAACGGCCAATTTAGCATAACTCTAAGTTGTTGAAACACAACTTCCCAAGCGCATTATCGGCGGGTTTATTCTACTTCGCATAGCTTTGCGCAGCATAATATCGGCACAAGAACAGATGACATTGATATGATCAAAGGATGCGTATACCGTTTTAATATCGATTTCCACCCATTTTTCTCTTGCGGCGTTTGCGCACGCTGGGCTTTTCGTAATGTTTCCTCGCCTTCAGAGCTTTGAGGATACCTTCGATCTCTATCTTCTTCTTGAAACGCCTAAGCGCTTTCTCCAGCGGTTCATTCTCTCCGACGTTAACTTTTGGCATTCGTTTTTCTCACCCCTTCGCGATCAGCATTCTAAAATTTATTATATTTTATCAGCGCCTGACCGGCTTGTCAAGGCATAACCCCTTGCGCAATTTCACCCAGAATTCTTCACAATTTATGGGTGTCGCGTAGGCGCTTTTGGCGTAATGGTATATTTCGTTATCGGATGAGACCACCCGTATATTACGCCGCTGCCTTTCGGGTGTGGTATCGATATATCTCTTTATATAATCGTCCGCGTTCCTCGCGGGTATAACGGTAAGCGAGGGGCTATTTTTGTACTCCACGTCCAAAAATTCGTTTGTGCTGTCAAAGACCAGCACTACCGGGTCATTGTGCGTTTCTTGAAATCTGCCCAGATAAGCAATGAGCAGCCTCGCGGAGTCAAGAGACTCCATTTCATCGTCGTCAATATCGGACGACCTATTTCGGATGAAATTCCATCCATCGATCACGATAGGCATCGTTTTTAATTTCTCAAAACTGCCTGAAGGTTATGTATCTGCTTTGATAGCGAGCGATATGCCTTAATCGATTCATTCGCGGCCCATACCGAAAAAATGACGATCAAAATCGTTATAAAGACCTTATGCCGAAACTTGAAGCGAGCGCTTATCCAGACCAGCGGTATGGCGAAAGGCCCGATAGCCAATATCGCGATCAGTATCACAAGCGGCGCGTGATACCATCTTGCCGGGTTCCCGGCAACTCTCTCATGCATAGTCATGAAACTATCCCTTTGAATCGCCATCCGGATTTGTGTGCGCCGAGACGGCTGTCTACCGCTTTTTTTTATTTCGATAGAACAATACCACTGCCACAACAAAACTGAATATTACCAAATTTACAATACTGAATACCCGCCAGACAAAATCAGTTGAGATAAACGCGGACGGAGCCATAAACAGGAGACAGGTCCATACGCCAAGCGCCCAGAATATGCTGATATCTTCGGAGGATTTTCGCTTCATTATCCTTACGACCAGAGGGATATTCCAAAAAGGCAGTATTATCCCGAATATAAGCGCTATCACATGTATCATCAGGATATCTCCGTCTCTATCTTATTTATAAGAGCGCCAATCTCTTTAATCATGCCCGATGGCACTAATTTCGATACCTCGAGGTCGGTCTCCAGGGTCTTTAATACCCGCAGAAGCCGCTTTATCACCGCAACCCTTCTTTTATTTCTTGCCTCCTCGGGTTCCAGTTCCTCCGTCTGTTTCATGAGGGCCGTAAGGTCTTTCTTGACCTCGCGAGCGTCTTTTCCTGTCTCGAGGACATCTTTCCTCAGCCTAAAATAGTCAGCATTGTCCAGGCAGGATTTATTCTTTGCCAACCGGAGGACGTTAACGGCTTCGTAATTCGGCAATCGGCCGACATCCGGGGATTGCGAATAGTCCTTAAGATATGAAGGTTCTTCTTTCTCAAGAAAATGGTAGGATTTCAGAAGTTTTAAAGCGGTCTGTTTGCGTATCCCCATCTCTTTTGAGGTATAGGCATCGAATGTCAGATATCCCCATTCTTTATACAGTTTATCCTTCCACGCGGTATAGAGAGCCTGCGCTAACTCGACCCAGGATGTCTTAAAATTCTTTGCGCATTCAAGTATCCTGCGCCTTATCGAATTCTCTTCGAGGCCGCCTATCCTATCTTCGATCCGTTCGATCGATCGCGTATTCAACCTTGTCATCTCACGGCTCCTTTTTTTCAACTTATCTAACCATGCTAGATTCAGGCAATCTGATTTATCTAACCTGGTTAGACGATGGAGTTGATTCTTTTTTAATATTATACCGCAAACCACATCATTTTTAAACAAATTTGTATCAGCCGCGAAGCCTACGAATTGCCTCACATTAAATGGTATCGAAACTTCGAATCCAAAAAAAAATAATTGATTTCAATCCTTTCTCATGATACAGTGATACATTGATTAAAAAATAGCCAGATTCAGATGAAAAGGAGAGCCCTATGGCAAAAAAGACAAAAGCGGATATATTGAAGTTGGTAAAAGAACATAAGGTCAAATTCATAAGACTGTGGTTTACGGATGTGCTGGGATTCCTTAAAGGGTTTGCTATTACATTGGATGAACTCGAAGGCGCGCTCGAGGAAGGCATGGGTTTTGACGGCTCATCTATTGAAGGTTTTGCGCGTATCGAAGAATCTGATATGATAGCAAGGCCCGACACCGACACATTTGCCATACTTCCGTGGAGGTCGGGCGAGGATAGCAGCGTTGCGCGGATGTTTTGTGATGTATTCGAACCGGGCGGCAGGCAATCCGAAGCCGATCCGCGTTATATATTAAAGCAAAACATCGCAAAAGCAAAGGAACTGGGTTTCATCTATAACGTAGGGCCGGAACTCGAGTATTTCTATTTCAAGGATTCGCAAATACCACAGCCATTGGATCAGGGCGGTTATTTCGATCTGGTGCCGCTTGATGTTGCGCAGGACCTCCGCAGGGATACTGTATTCGCGCTGCAGTCATTGGGGATACAGGTCGAGTACAGTCATCATGAGGTAGCGGCGAGCCAGCATGAGATAGACCTCCGTTACAAGGATGCTTTGACAATGGCCGATAATGTCATGACTTACAGGCTCGTCGTAAAAGAGGTGGCGAGAAGGCATGGTGTATATGCGACATTTATGCCCAAGCCGATATTCGGCATAAACGGCTCAGGCATGCATGTGCACCAGTCGCTTTTTAAGGGCGATAAGAACGCGTTCTTTGACGCAAAGAAAGAATATCACCTTTCGGAAACAGGCCGGTCATACACCGCAGGGTTGCTGAAACATGCGCCGGAAATTACTTCCATAACGAGCCAGTGGGTAAATTCCTATAAGAGGCTTGTCCCCGGCTATGAAGCGCCGGTTTATATATGCTGGGCGCAGATGAACCGTTCGGCGTTGATAAGAGTCCCCATGTATAAGCCGGGCAAGGAAAAGGCGACACGCATCGAATATCGTTCCCCCGACCCGGCATGCAACCCGTATCTCGCGTTTTCAGTTATGCTTGCAGCCGGCCTTGAAGGCATAAATAAGAAATACAAATTGAGCCCGCCGTCGAATGATAATATTTATAATATGAGCGATACGGATAGGGAAAAATCGGAAATAAGATCCTTACCCGAAGACTTGCTTGACGCGATAAGGATAACGGAAGAGAGTAAATTGGTAAAGAACTGCCTTGGCGAAAAGATTTTCCGGTATTTCATACGCAACAAAAAAATGGAGTGGGATGAATACAAGGCGCAGGTAACACAGTATGAAGTAAATAAATACCTGCCGATTTTATAGGGGGCGGACACCATAGCTGCCCAATAAGCTGTTATTTAATATCCTCAAAAACAATCCCGCGCTTTCGCAACTCTTCCTTCAGGTTATCCGCGCCTGAAAACCGTATAGAATCGATGCCTAATAAGAGGGCTTCCGCGGTAAGGTCCTCCCTGTCGTCTATATACAATAGCCTTGCCCTGTCGCCGCCGGCGCGCTTTATCACATCCTCAAATATGAGCCTGTCGGGTTTTATGGCTCCGACCATATAGGACAGGATAATTTCATCGAAAATTTTTATTACATCAAACTTGTTGCGGATGTGCTCAAAGTGGAGCCTGTTTACGTTCGAGAGAAGAAATAGCCGGTAGGTTTTTTTGAGTTGTCTTGCGAGATCACAGGCCGCTTTGTCTTCCCAGAATATATCGTTCCATATATCAACGAAATCTTTATACGGAATCTCAATGCCGAGAAGGCCGGCGGCCCTTCTATGAAATTCCCGCGGTGATATCTCGCCCTTTTCAAACGCCCGCGTCAGTTCCGAATCAAAGAAGGCGTCGTAAATCCTTTTGGAATCGAGACTGAAAAGGATCGCGAGCTTTTTTGCGGAAATATTGTGATCGAACCTGATCAGGGTATTACCCAGGTCGAATACAATAACTGTGCATCGCTTTGGCACTAATTTTATTGCTTCGTCGAATCAGGGTAATTTTTCATCATCTTGGAGCACATCTTGGACATCGAACCGTGCTTCCAGGCCTTGCCCATAGGGCACCAATCGGTGCATGACTTAATAAGCCCGGCGATTAAACTTATGCCCAATATAAAAACTCCGAGCGCGTAGCCCAATAATTTCAGAATCCCTTCTTGCTTCTTGCCAATAACGCAAAGGACATATCCCAGCGCTACGGTTATTAACAATCCATATAAATCCTTCATCCAAAGCATATAGCACCTCCTTCAAGTAACCAGAAACCAGTAACCAGATACCAGATTCAGGCTAACAACTTATTCTGGTTACTGTACTCTGGTTTCTGGTTTCTTTTGAGTTTTGTGACAGCCTATTAATACTTTACCTTCACCAGGCAAAGCCCTCTGGCCGGCATTGTGGGGCCGCACAGCTTCCTGTCTTTTTTGCGCAGGATTACCCTCACATCCCCCGCGCTTATTTTACCGCGCCCGACCTCTATAAGCGTGCCGGTTATATTACGCGCCATATTGTACAGAAAACCATCGGCCTCCATATAAATGTACACCAGATCGCCCTTTTTTTCAATAGTAATCTTCCTGATCGTGCGAACGGCGTTCCGCCCGACACCATCTTTTGCCTGGAATGATCTAAAATCATGCCTGCCTGCCAGATATCGCGCCGCTTTTTTCATGGCGCCTAAATCGAGCGCATAAAAACACTTCGCGGCAAAGCGGCGTAAAAGCGGATTTACGAAATCATTGTTAACAATGATGTAGCGATAGAGCTTACCCCTCGCATCATGCTGGGCGTTGAATTTAAGGCCGGCCTCTTCCATGCGGGCAATGACAATATCCTTTGGAAGCACGCTGTTTAACGCCATCTGGAATTTTTTTAGAGGAATCTTTGAAGATGTCTTAAAATTGGCGACCTGAGCCTCGGCATGGACGCCGGCGTCTGTCCTGCCGGAACCTACCACGCAAACCTTTTCGCCGGTTATCTTTTTAATGGCATTCTGGATGACTTCCTGGACGGATAGGCCGTTCTTCTGAAACTGCCACCCCGAATATCCTGTCCCGTCGTACTGTATTGTAAGCTTCAGATTACGCATAAAGCAGCCATATTTCTTTACGTGTCCTGCCGTAATGGATTGAAATTTTTTAAGCCTCGATACTCTTATGGACACCGGGCCGGGACCTTTCACAACAGGACGGGTCCTGCCGCGAAAGGCGGAAATTTTTCATTTCAACCCGATTGGGCAGATTGACCGGATCCAAGCCTCTCTTGGCCTTATGGCCAGGGGGCTTCGCCTAATTTTGTTATCAAGGAATAAAACC